>OMQX01000051.1 GCA_900313335.1 uncultured Prevotellaceae bacterium | reverse complement strand
TGTGCGTATGCGTGTCTGGGGTGCTGTGGAGCATAGGATGAAGGCTTTCGCGCTGTCGGACCTCGAGGACGAGATGCCTGAGATGGATCGTTCGAGCATCTTCAGATCGCTGAGGCTGTTTGCTTCGCATCACCTGTTGCATGAGATAGATGACGGAACGGGGAAACAGAAGTATTGCAGGTGCAGGTGTGAGGATGATGGGCATCTGAACCATATTCATTTTTCGTGTGTAAGGTGTGGGAAGACGTATTGTCTGATGGATTATGCCATTCCCAGAGTTGATTTGCCCGAGGGCTTTGTGCCTGATGATATCGAATATGTGGTGAAGGGTTTGTGTCCGTCGTGCAGTAAAGGGTAAAAGGTAATGATATTCTATTATTCGGGTTGCGGTAATAGCCGCTGGATTGCCGAGCAGTTGGCTGTACGGTTGGTGAGTCCGTGGGATTTGTGTTTCCTGTGTATTCGTGGGCAGCTCCGGAACTGGTGGAGAGGTTTGTGCTGGAAACTAAGTGGTCGGGCAAGCCCAGATATGTGTGGTTTGCGTGTACTTGTGGCGATGAAATGGGCTTTACGCGCAGGACATTTACCAAAACGTTAAGAAGGGCAGGGCTGGAACTGGATGCGTGTTTCTGCTTTGTGATGCCTGAGACGTATCTGGCTTTCCCAGGGTTCCGTCTGGATACGAAGGAGAGGGAGCAGGCGAAGATTGATGATGCCCGTAACAAGTTGCCTTGGGTGTCGGGAAAGATAAGCCTGTGCCAGCAGGTGTGGGACGAGAAGATAGGTTGGTTGCCTTATACCAAGTCATATTTGATACGTCCTCTGTTCGTGCGTATGGCAGGTGACAGCAAATATCATGTGTTGGATACCTGCATAGGTTGCGGCAAGTGCCAGAAGGTGTGCCCGCTGGGGAATGTAACGATGGTGGACGGTCGGCCGCAATGGAACGGGAACTGTACGCAATGTATGGCTTGCTACCATTATTGTCCGCAGAATGCGATACAATATGGCAGCTATACGCGGAACAAGGGGCAGTATTTCTTCAGGGAAAGTGGTGTCAGAAAAGAATGACACCGTTTAAACCGCAGCATATTCCGATTGCAGTTCCTTCTAAAACCTGTAAAAGTGTGTGGCCTCGCAGGAGCATGCGGCTGCTCATTACTGCGCCTGAGAGCAGGATGCTGGCGCAGAGCCACCATAGTGGATTGAAATGGAATATTGTGGAGTAGGCGAATATGCAACCGATAATGGCTCCTGTTCCTGCTGAGTGTGCGCTAATGTGGTTCCAGATATTGATGATGACGCAGCTGCAGTTGACGAGGAGGCTGACGACGATGATTGCTCCCATGAAGTTTGGCAGGTTCATGTGTTTGCAGAAACTGAGGCAGCAGAGATAGCATATAATCTTGATGATATAGGCGGTGGCTCTGTTATGTTGCATCTGCATCTCGTGGTGTGTCCATCCGTAGATGCGTTGTGCCAGCTTCTGTCCTAACCAGGGCATTGCTATGGTAAAGATGTAGACGGCGGAGAGCAGCATCAGTTTGAAGTCCCAGGGCAGGAGGCTCATGTATGTGGCGGTGAGCAGGATGATGAATCCGACCAGAGGGCAGAATGAGGGGATGAAGATGCTGGAGAGTATGCGTGCTCCTGTGATGAGGATGCGCAGGGCCTTGATCTTTTCTTTTCTCATATCTTTCTCATTCTGCTGGTTGGGATGCCCAGCTGTTCGCGGTACTTGGATACTGTGCGCCTTGCGACATCGTATCCCATGCGGTTTAGCTGAATGGTTATCTGATCGTCACCCAGAGGGTGCTGCTTGTCTTCGTTGCTGATGATTTCCTTCAGGGCGTTGCGTACCTGACGGGTGGTGATGTCGTCGTCGCTGTTCCTGACGGCTGTGGTGAAGAACCATTTGAGCGGCCGTATGCCGTAGGGGGTGTCTGCGTATTTGCTGTTGCAGACGCGTGAAATGGTGCTGGGGTCGAGTTTGGTTATCTTTGCTATGTCCTCGAGGCGCATGGGCTTGAGCTGGCTTTCGTCGCCTTCGGCAAAGTATTTCTTCTGTATGCGTATGATTGCCTGCATCGTCTGCATCATTGTCTGACGGCGCTGGAGCATGGCGCTGATGAAGAGCTTGCCTTTGTTTACGTATCCGCGTACGAAGCTCTGGTCGATCATGTCCTGTGCGTCGTCGGAGATTTGCAGGGTGGGTATGTCGGCATCGTTAAGGGTCAGGCTGATATGTCCGTCGGCATCGACCTCGACGGTGAAATCGGGGGTTATGGTTTGTGTGGCGTTGTTGTCCTTCTCGCTCATTGCATTGCCGGGACGGGGGTTGAGGCGGTGCATCTCGGCTCGCAGGTTGTCTGTCTGTTGGGTGGTGAGGCCGTATTTCTTCTGGATGTGTGACCAGCGGTTGTGTGTGATGTCGTCCCAGTCTTGTATGATTATCTTCTCCAGCTGTTGCAGGTGGTGCTTGCGGCATTGCAGGATGAGGCATTCCTGCAGGTTGCGTGCTCCGACGCCGGTGGGCTCGAACTGCCACAGGATATGGAGCATGCGCTCGACGTCCTCGGTTGTGGTGTCGCACCAGTGGTAGATGGTGAGCTCGTCGGCTATCTCGTGCAGGGGTTTCTGCAGGAAGCCGTCGTCTCCGAGGCTGCCTATTATGTATTCGAGGACCTTGCGGTCGTGGTCGTTGAGCTTGTATTCGCCTGCCTGTTCCTTAAGTTGGTCATAGAAGCTCTGGCTGTCGGCAGTTTCCATGCCGTTGGTGTCTTCGGCATCTGCTCCGTTGGGGGTGTTGCGGAGCATGTAGTCGGGGATGTCGTCTTCGTTCTTGTAGTCTTTGCGCTGATCGTAGTTTTCTCCTTGGACGGTCTGGTGGTCGTCTATGGGCTTATCGGGATTGTGGCGTGTCTCGAGGTATGGGTTTTCGTCGAGTTCGGCTTTTACGCGTTCGCGGAATCCTTCCAGGGGCAGCTCGGTGAGACGTGCTGCCAGAACCTGCATGGCAGATTGCATCTGGATCTGCTCCTGCGTAAGCTTCTGCTGCTGTATCTGTGTAAGTCCTGTCTTCATCAGGAGGGGTTATGGTTTGCTGATCAGTTTGTAGTCAAGTTGCTTGTGGTAGAGGTCGGCACGGGCTACCTGTATTGTGACTTCGTCGCCCAGGTTGTACTGGTTGCGGCGTCTGCGACCGCGCAGGCAGAAGTTCTTCTCGTCGAATTCGTAGTAGTCGTCATCCAAATCGTGCAGGGGTACGAAGCCTTCGCATTTGTTGTCGTTGACCTCGACGTAAAGGCCGAACTCGGTTACTCCGCTGATGGTGCCTGTGAAGGTCTCGCCAAGGTGGTCACGCATGAACTCGACCTGTTTGTATTTGATGCTGGAGCGCTCGGCTTGTGCTGCTGTCTGTTCGGCATCGCTGCATTGTTCGCACAGTTCCTCGTATTTCACGGGATTGGCGCTGTGGCCGCCTGTTGCATATCTGGTGAGCAGGCGGTGAACCATCAGGTCGGGATAGCGGCGTATGGGTGAAGTGAAGTGCGTGTAGTATTCGAATGCAAGGCCATAGTGCCCGATGTTGTGTACGCTGTAGCGTGCCTTCATCATGGCACGAAGGGTGACCATCTCGATGACGTTCTGCTGGGGCTTGCCGTGAACGTCGGCAAGCATTTTGTTCAGGTTCCGTGATATTTCGCTGGTGTTGCCCTGTGTCTTGAGGTTGTATCCGAACTTGCCTACAAAGTCGCTCAGGTTCATGAGCTTGCTGGGGTCGGGGCTTTCGTGGATACGGTATGGGAGGCATTTGGCTTTCTGGTTCTTGGGGACCTTGCCAATGCTTTCTGCAACGGTGCGGTTGGCGAGGAGCATGAATTCCTCTACCAGCTTGTTTGCGTCCTTGGCGACCTTGAAATATACTCCGGTGGGCTTTCCCTTGTCGTCCAGACGGAAGCGGACCTCGCAGCGGTCGAAATCTACTGAGCCGTGCAGGAAGCGCTTGCGACGCAGTTCCTTTGCCATGCGGTTGAGGACAATCAGAAGCTGTCGTTCCTGGCTGCCGGGTTCGAAGCGTGTGGTTGGTTCGTGGTCTTCGATGGGTGCCAGGAAATCGCCGGGTGCGTCGTAGTCCTGTTCGCTGGCTTCGTGTTCTTCCTCCAGTATCTGCTGCACTTCCTCGTATGTGAAGCGTCGGTTGCTGCGTGTTATGGTGTGCAGGATTTCATAGTCCTTGACCTCGGCCTTTTCGTTTATCTTGAACAGGACGGAGAAGGTTAGCTTGTCCTCGTCGGGCCTCAGGGAGCATAGGTTGTTGCAAAGCCTCTCGGGGAGCATGGGGATGGTGCGGTCGACGAGGTATACGCTGGTGCCGCGCTTGAGGGCTTCCCTGTCTATTATGGAGTTCTCGGTGACGTAGTACGATACGTCCGCAATGTGTACTCCGACCTCGTAAAGGCCGGGCTTGAGGGTGCGGATGGATATGGCGTCGTCAAAGTCTTTGGCGTCGTGTGGGTCGATGGTCATCGTCAGTACGTCGCGCATGTCCCTGCGGCGGGCGATCTCGTCCTCGGGTATTTCGCCCGGGATCTTGTCGGCTGCTGCCTCGACGGCCTTGGGGTAGGTGTATGGCAGGCCGTATTCGGCAAGAATGGCGTGCATCTCGGCATTGTTCTCTCCGGTCTTGCCGAGTATGTCTACTACCTTGCCTATCGGGTTCTTGGAGTCGTCAGGCCACTCGGCTATGCGTACTACGACCTTGTCGCCGTTGGTTGCCTTGTGCATCATGGATTTGGGGATGAATATGTCGTTGGCAAGGGTGCGGTCTTCGGTTTGCAGGTATGCATATCCCTTGCGTACGATGAGGGTGCCTACAAACTGCTTGTCGCTGCGCTGCAGGATTTCCGTTACCTGTGCTTCGCGCATGTGGCGCTTGCGGCGTGCCAGGAGGGTTGCTCTTACGCGGTCGCCGTCCATTGCGTGCTTCGAGTTGCGCTCGGCAACGAAAATGGGCTCTGCACCGTTGTCGGGAATGAAGGTGTTCTTGCCGTTGGACTTGCGGTGGAACGTGCCTTCCATGACTTGTGTGGGTGTGTTAAGCTGGTATTGCTGACGTCCTACCTCCTTTATGTAATCGTCCAGCAGAAGGTCGTCGATGCAGTCCATGCATAGCAGCTTGGAGGGATGGGCTGTAAGTCCCAGTTCCCGCCAAATGCGGCGTGCATCCATGACCTCGCCGGCGTGATCGTTGAAAAGGTCTACAATCATGTGCAGGAGTTCGACCTTGCGCAGATACCGGCCACCATGCTTTTTGTTTGCCATAATATTAATGTGATATATTTATGTGCAAAAGTATAAAAAAGTAGGAACTCCAAATAATAAACTGTAAAGTATTTTATACCTTTGTCGTGTAATTGTAATATCTGGATTGTAAAATGGCAAGAGTCTTGGTTACGGGTGCCAGTGGGTTTATTGGCAGCTATATTGTCAGTCAGGGACTGGAATTGGGATACGAGGTGTGGGCTGCAGTGCGCGGAACGAGTTCGCGTGCCTACCTGCAGGATTCCCGTATAAGGTTTATTGAGCTGAGTCTTGGCAGCGAGGAGCGTCTGGTGCAGGAACTGCAGGCGTCTGGTGTCAGGTTTGACTACGTCGTGCATGCAGCAGGTGCTACCAAGTGTCTGGATATAGACGACTTTTACAGGACGAACACGCAGGGGACGTGCAATCTGGTGAATGCCTTGATAAAGGCTGATATGGTGCCTGACAGGTTTGTTTTTGTCAGTTCGCTGAGTGTGTTCGGTGCCGTGCGCGAGACTCCGGTGCGTCCGCGTCCGGAGGGTTATGGCAAGGGGGATGTGATTGCTCCGGAGGAGTCTATCTACGATCCCATACTGCTTACGGATGTCCCGCAACCGAATACTGCCTATGGCAAGAGCAAGCTGGCGGCAGAGGATTTCCTGCGTACGTTGGATGTAAGCAGGTTCCCGTATGTGATCCTGCGCCCGACGGGTGTGTACGGCCCTCGTGAGAAGGACTATTATGTGATGGCCAGGAGTATAGCCGGGCACAGTGACTTTGCGGTGGGGTACAAGCCACAGGAGATTACCTTTATATATATGATGGATGTGGTGCAGGCTGTCTACAAGAGCCTGACGTCACCCGTTGCCGTGGGCAGGGCTTATTTCCTGAGTGACGGAAGGGTGTATAATTCCAGGCGTTTCAGCGACCTGGTGCAGAAGGAGCTGGGTAATCCGTGGGTGTTGCATATCAAGGCTCCGCTGTGGTTCCTGCGTATGCTTTGCTGGTGTGGTGACAAGTGGATGCACCTTACGGGCAAGCTGATAGTGCTGAACAACGACAAGTTCAATATACTGTCGCAGCGTAACTGGCGGTGTGACATAGAGCCTGCCCGCAGCGACCTGGGCTTTGAGCCGGAGTGGTCGCTGGAGGACGGCGTAAGGGCTGCCGTAAAGTGGTATAGGGAAAACGGATGGCTGTAGGGTAGGCCCTGTTCTTATACCAGATGGCGGATGATGTCCTCGCGATTACCTGGCAGGTAGTCGATAACGGGGATTTCGATCATGGTGTATGCTCCTGGCTGCTGTTTCATGCTGGCACGTGCAGCGTTGACGAGAACCTGTGCCGTGAGGGCGGGGTTGTTGATCTTCATGTTGAACTCGAACAGCTGGTTGTGTGTCGTGCCGCTTACGCCCTTGCGAACGAGGTTTACGCCGTGACCTACGTCGTTGAGTGCATCTACGCTGTCAACGGCAAATACGTGTGTCTCGTCATTGGCGAAATATGGGTCTGCCTTGATTGCTGCGGTAACCTCGTCGAGGTTTGCATTTTCTTCCAGCTCAACATATACCATGCGGCGGTGTATGCCTTCGCCTACCGGTATTGTCATGGAGAGTGCGTCCTTGACGCCTGCCTTGGACTTTACGCATACGCTGTGTCCCATGCTGCGGCCTGGACCGAAATTGGTGTAGCTGATGCCCTTGGGTGCAAGGGATTCCATGAGGGTGCGTACGATTGAATCAGAGCCTGGATCCCAGCCGGCGGATATGATGCTTACCTTGCCTGCCTTCTTTGCTGCTGCATCCAGTGTGCGGCGCAAATCTACGATCTGTCCGTGGATGTCGAAACTGTCGACGGTGTTGATGCCGAGTTCCAGGCACTTGAGTGCATATTCCTCTACCGAGCGTGTCGGGGTTGCCAGAATGGCTACGTCTACATGACCCAGTTCCTGGATATTGCTTACAACCTGATAGTCTGCCAATTCGGCTGGCTTGTTCTCGGCACCTGCACGGCGTACAATGCCTGCAATTTCCATGTCTGGTGCTGCCTGAAGGGCCTGGAGGGCGTATTTGCCGATATTGCCGTATCCTACGACGGCGACTCTGATTTTGTTCATTTTGTTACGTGTTTAGCGTCAATTTTGTTTTTATCGAGCGCAAAAGTATGACATTTTGTTTGAAACAGCAAACATTTCGCTTAAAAAATGTCAGTTTGCTTGACATTTGTCAATTAATTGGTGTTAATTCAAAAAATATGAATTAAGTGTTTGTAATGTTTACAAATAGTCGTATCTTTGCACCCGAAAAGAGAGTGGGTCAACCACTGTTCGACGAATTTATTAACCACTATTTATATTTAGCATTTTATGGAATTAAAAGATCTTCAACTTGACTTCAAGGGCAGTACCTGGAAGCATGAGATTGATGTGCGTGACTTTATTCAGCATAACTACGAGCCATACGCTGGCGACGAGTCGTTCCTGGCTGGTCCTGCCGAGAGTACAAAGAAACTGTGGGGCAAGCTCACGGAGATGTTCAAAATAGAGCGTGAGAAGGGTGTATATGATGCGGAGACAAAGCTGCCTCAGAGCATTGATACATACGGACCTGGCTATATCGACAAGGATCTGGAGACGATCGTGGGTGTACAGACGGACAAGCCTCTGAAGCGCGGTATCTTCCCCAAGGGTGGTATCCGTATGGTCGAGGCTGCCCTGAAGGCTTACGGCTATGAGCTGGATCCTGCTACAAAGATGATCTTCACAAAGTATCGCAAGACTCACAACGAGGGTGTGTTTGCTGCCTACAACGATGATATCAAGGCTGCACGTCATGCGCATATCATCACCGGTCTGCCCGATGCTTATGCACGTGGCCGTATAATCGGTGACTATCGTCGTGTTGCCTTGTATGGTACGACAAACCTGATCGAGGAGAAGAAGCGTTTCCACAAGCGTATCGATATCCAGGAGTTCACCGAGGAGATAGTACGTTGCCGTGAGGAGATCACCGATCAGATAAATGCTCTGAGGGAGTTCGAGCGCATGTGTGCCGGTTACGGTTTCGACGTAACTCGTCCTGCTCGCAATGCACAGGAGGCTATCCAGTGGACATACTTCGCATATCTGGGTGCTGTGAAGGATCAGGACGGTGCTGCTATGTCCATCGGCCGTATCTCTGCTTTCCTGGATTGCTTCATACAGCGTGACCTGAAGAAGGGTATTATCACCGAGGAGCAGGCACAGGAGATGATCGACCACATGGTGATGAAGCTGCGTATCGTGCGTTTCCTGCGTACTCCTGACTACAATGACATCTTCTCGGGTGATCCGATCTGGGCTACATGTTCAATTGCCGGTATGGGTATCGATGGCCGTAACATGGTTACAAAGACTGATTTCCGTATCCTGCACACTCTGTATAACATGGGTCCTTCGCCCGAGCCTAATATCACTATCCTGTGGTCTCCGCGTCTGCCCGAGGCATTCAAGCGCTACTGTGCAAAGGTATCTATGGATACCAGCGCCGTACAGTACGAGAATGACGACCTGATGCGTCCTGAGCTGGGTGATGACTACGGTATCGCCTGCTGTGTTTCTCCGATGAAGATCGGTAAGCAGATGCAGTTCTTCGGTGCACGTGCAAACCTGGCCAAGTGTATGCTGTATGCTATCAACGGCGGCCGTGACGAGATGCACGGTGACCAGATTGCTCCGCGTTTCCGCCCAATAGACGGTGACTATCTGACATACGAGGAGTTCTGGCCACGTTTCGATGCAATGATGCGCTGGTTGGCAAAGACATACGTAAATGCACTGAAGATTATCCACTACATGCATGACAAGTATGACTACGAGGCATTCGAGATGGCTTTGCACGACGGTGATGTTCAGCGTACACGTGCTACAGGTATTGCCGGTATCTCGATCGTTGCTGACTCTATCGCTGCAATGAAGCATTGCAAGGTTCGTATCATACGTGACGAGACGGGTCTGGCAGTTGACTACAAGATCGAGGAGGGTGAGTACATCCCATTCGGTAACAACCACGATGAAACCGACCAGATTGCAGTAATGATTACGGAGAAGTTCATGGAGTACCTGCGTCAGCACCGTACATATCGTGATGCAATCCCAACTCAGTCTCTGCTGACAATTACATCTAACGTTGTTTACGGACGTAACACCGGTGCAACACCTGACGGCCGCAAGGCTGGTGTTCCATTCGCTCCTGGTGCAAACCCGATGAACGGACGCGAGATAAAGGGTGCTGTTGCTGCTCTGGCTTCTGTTGCCAAGCTGCCGTTCCACCATGCAAAGGATGGTATCTCGTTCACATGGGGTATCTCGCCAAGTGCACTGGGTAAGGAGCGTGAGGAGCGTGCCAACAACCTGGTTAACCTGCTGGACGGCTACTTCACACCGGATGGTGGCCAGCACCTGAATGTCAACGTATTTGACCGTGAGCTTCTGATTGATGCAATGAATCATCCCGAGAAGTATCCTCAGTTGACAATCCGTGTATCCGGTTATGCTGTTAACTTTGTCAAGTTGACACGTGAGCAGCAGCTGGATGTTATCAGCCGTACAATCAACAGTTGCATGTAATACCGAGACGGACTGCGGTCTATATATTAGGCACCAACAGCAATGTTGGTGCTTTTTTTGTGTTTTGTGGCTGTAGGTTGCGGTATTTTTACTAAATTTGCGTTGTAATTTTTAAACTTGTTTGTGATGGAGAAGAATAATCCGTGTGGGGAGTTTGAATTCAGGAGTGGTTCTCTGAATGGGTTCTTGATGATTGCCATTGATATTTGTCTGTGGGCTTTGACTGTGTTTGTGTTGATAGTGGCTGTTGCACAGAGTCCTGGG
>OMQX01000073.1 GCA_900313335.1 uncultured Prevotellaceae bacterium | reverse complement strand
GTCCGAGTTCGGGAAACGGAAATTCAGTTCATTCGCCGTGAAGGTTATTTTCCTGCTGTCGGCATCCTTTCTCGTTGCTGCGACAAAATAATCCAGCAAAGTAGAATAGTATACCGGATTACACCCTACACATTTCAGCACTCCGCTTTTCTGCATTACCTGAAAAGTGCCGGGCAGTACCGGAACATCATTCTGCAACAGCTCATCGTCTCCCAACCATGTGAATACCATACGGTTCAGCGCAGGCATCAACAGGACCTTCAGCTCACCGTTTCCCATCTTGTGGATATGCACATGGTCAGTTTCCCTGCCCAGTACGAAGTCTACAAAATCCTGGAATACACTTTCACTTACATGCAGTTTCAGTGCCGCGTCATGCAGCATTCCATAATCTCCCTCCTTCAGACATTCCGCTCCACAGAATTCCATCAGTCGCAGCACCATCATAGCTTCCTCCGCAGCCGGTATCTTGCCATGCAGGTTAGTGCAGATGTTTTCTACGACCCCGTTTACGTCCAGATCTGGAGTCATTGCATACAATTCACGCAAATCATCGTACATCCCCAGCCAGAAATCCGTATTTCTGATGCCGAAATGCCTTCGCATGTATGCTTTCAGTATCCCATGCGATGCACCCACATCCACATCGCCCCCCTTGCCAAACAAGGCAAAGAGGTTCAGCAGGCTGGAAAGCACTATTTCAGTCATGTGTGTGTACGCATAAACAATTTACGCCCACAAATATATAAAAATAATACAATATCCTTTCCGGGAACCCCTGATTTTTATCCATAGGGACATGGCTTTTGGGCTAAATGTCCTGTCGGATAATGTATAATTTGTCCTTTGGACGTATTTTCCGGGGTACAGGTATGCTGATATGCTGACCCTTCAACCCTTTTTCCACAGGTTTCAGATCATATCTGATTTCCTGCACATCACAATACATAGCACCTGTCGAATTGCCTGTTATAAGGATACGGTCACCTACAGTCAGTTCACTTGCCTCGATCTTGAATTCAGCAACCCCAAGCTTGCTGTAACATCGTATGCCTTTTGCACAATAGACCTTATGCTCGGTAGCTGCGCTTCCGGAAACAGTATTCCATTCCCCCAATGTCTGCCCCTGATAATATCCGTCCCAAAAACCACGATTGAAGACTGTTGCCAGCCTGCGGTCCAGCTCATCCTTCATCTCTTCGGGATAATTACCTTCAATAACTGCGTTGATAGCCTGGTTGTAGCAGGAAACCACCGTATCAACGTATTCGGGACCTCGCGCACGTCCCTCAATCTTGAAGACCCTGACTCCAGCCTGCATCATACGGTCGATGAAACGGATGGTTTTCAGGTCTTTTGGAGACATGATATACTTGTTGTCAACATCCAGTTCGAGGTCTGTCTCGCGGTCACGGACAGTGTATGCCCGACGGCAGACCTGCATACATTCCCCACGATTGGCCGAATGCCCCAAGTTGTTGAGAGAGAGGTAGCATTTACCGCTGACAGCCATACACAGGGCTCCATGACAGAACATCTCTATTCTGATAAGCTTACCGCCGGGACCGCAGATATTATCCTGGACAATCTGACGGTGTATTGCAGCTACCTGATCAATATTGAGTTCACGTGCAAGAACTACGACATCTGCAAAACGAGCATAGAAGCGCAAAGCTTCGATATTGGATATGTTAAGTTGCGTGCTGAGATGTACCTCCTGACCTATGCGGTTGCAATATTCCATGACGGCGATGTCGCTGGCAATGACGGCACTGATGTTTGCTGCCCGGGCAGCATCTAGAATCCGCCGCATGAGGGTAAGGTCCTCGTCATAGATGATAGTATTTACGGTGAGGTAGCTTTTCACCCCGCACAGACGGCATTTCTCGGCGATTTCCTTCAAGTCATCTATTGTGAAGGTCTTGGCAGAATGGGCACGCATATTGAGATTCTCAATGCCGAAATATATGCTGTCGGCGCCGCTGCGCAATGCTGCTGCCAGTGACTCCCTTGACCCCACGGGGGCCATTATCTCAAAGTCTGACCTAAAGAATGTCTGTTTCATGGAAATCAAGTATTTTTCTAATATCCTCGATTATCTGGAAGAGTTGGTCCTGATGCTCCGAACGGAGCATGCTAATACGTGTTTCGCGGAAATTGGGTATACCCTTGAATATAGGAGTGGCGGCAAGATGCCGTCTGACGTGCAGGATGCCGCGGTATTCGCCAAGCCTTTCAACAGATGTTGTTACCTGCTGCTTGAGTATGTCAATCTTCTGGTCGACAGTAAGCGGTTCCTTGCCAAGCAAGTCCCTGAACAGCCAGGGACATCCGAATGTGGCACGGCCGACCATCACGCCATCAACATGATATTGGTCAAATGCACGTTCGACGTCTTGGCGGCAACATATATCGCCATTGCCTATTATGGGAATGTGTATGCGGGGATTTTCCCTGACCTTGCCTATCAGTGTCCAGTCGGCTTGTCCCTGATACATCTGGGCACGGGTGCGTCCGTGAATGGTGAGTGCCTGGATTCCAGTATCCTGCAGTCGCTCCGCAAGATCAACTATAAACGGTGTGCCGTCAGGCAGATACATTGTATCGTGGTTCCAGGCTAGACGAGTCTTGACCGTGACGGGAGTATCCGGCACGGCATCGACGACAGCACGCGTGATTTCCAGCAGCAACGGAACATTCTGCAGCATTCCGCTTCCTGCTCCCTTGCCTGCAACTTTCTTGACAGGACATCCGAAATTGAGGTCGAGGACATCCGGGTGAGCCTGGTCGACAACAATCCGGGCCGCCTCACGCATTGCCCCGATATCCTTGCCGTATATCTGTATTGCTACAGGGCGCTCGTCTTGCGACACCTGAAGTTTTGCAAGACTCTTGTTCACCATTCGGATAAGAGCATCGGAACTGACAAACTCGGAGTAAACCATTGCAGCCCCCATCTGCTTGCACAATAACCGGAACCCGATGTCCGTGACATCCTCCATAGGTGCGAGCATTACCGGCTTGTTGCCGAGGTCAATGTTGCCGATTTTCATCTATATGGTGTTGTCAGTTGGCTTTGGCCTGAAATGCAAGGGCGTACATCTTCATCTGCCTGAGCATGGCGAGCAGACCATTGGAACGGGTTGGTGAAAGGTGCTCGCTGAGACCGATACGCTCTATAAAATACAGGTCTGCAGAAAGAATGTCCTCCGGAGTCTGGTTGTCCAACACCCTGATGAGCAGGGCCACTATACCCTTTACAATAAGAGCATCGCTCTCGGCCATGAACCTGACACGACCTTCAACGAACTCTGCCTGTAGCCATACGCGGCTCTGACATCCGTCAATCAGGTTCTGCTCGGTCTTATATTTTTCATCAAGAGGTTCCTGTTCACTGCCCATGTCTATGAGCAGCTGGTAGCGGTCCATCCAGTCATCAAGATCCTGAAACTCCTCGATTATCTCGTCCTGTATATCGTTAATTGTCATAAAACAGTTCTATTTGTCATCGTTGTAGAGCATCTGTATGATGCTTTGGCCAACAGCCTGCAGTACGGCAGGATCGATATTCTCCGGAGTATCGCTAACGGTATGCCATGTGGGACCGAAACTGCTGGAGGCATCAGTGCAGAATGGTACGACATCGATACACGGGATACCTGCAATGGTATTTACATTTACGTGATCGTCTATGAGCGAACCACCCTCGCGCAGATTGAAATAATCACCGTATCCTATCTGTATTGCCAGATTCCAGAGCATGTCCACGATGGGCAGGGCATACTGCATACTAATCCTTTCGCGTGAGAAGGTCGTTCCGCGACCTCCTACCATATCCAGCAGAATGCCGTATCGGGCAGTGTAGGCATCATTTGCCGCCTGCTCGGACCACGCACGGCTGCCCAGACACCAGGTATCCTGTGAGTTCTCGGTATTCTCATCCTCGGCCCACTGCGGTATACCCATGTCCTCGGCATCAAAGCAGATAAAGTCTATTCCATAGTTCTTCAATGGCATACTGCTGATGATCCTTGCCATTTCCAACATTACGGCGACACCGCTGGCTGCATCGTTCGCCCCCAATATAGGTGTATGGTGCTTGCTTTCGTCCGGATCGTTGTCAGCCCACGGACGGGTGTCCCAATGCGAGCATATTACAACCCTGTCTGTTGCCTCGGGATTGAGCCTTGCAATGATATTGCGGCAAGGCAGCTGCTTGCCCTCCCATGTAGTGACCGTTGTCTTCTGCTCTGTTACCGTACATCCATACGATGTGAATTTCTGTTCAATCCACATGGCACAGGCATCAGCCTCGGGAGTTCCCGTCATTCGCGGCCCGAAGCTGCATTGCGTCCGGATGTGGTCCATAGCACTGTCAGCTTCGAAAACAGGACACGGACTCAGGGGAATAGTATCCAGCCCTGTCCAATTGTTTTGACCTGACCTGCCCTTGCATCCTGCCAGAGCAACGATAACACACAGTATAACTGTGTATAGCCAATATTTATGCTTCATGTGCTTTGTTTTGAACAGTTCTCATCACACGAAGGAAATTTTCACCCCAAATGCCCCGCAGGTCGTCTTCGCTGAAATGCCTGCGGAGAAGTGCACGTGTGAGATTGATAAGTTCACCTGCATGCGCAAGTCCTGCTATACCGCCATCACCGTCAAAGTCAGTGCCGATACCGACATTTTCAACACCCATTATATCAATAGCATGCTGCAGATGTGCCAAGGCATGATCTATAGTGGCACCTCCGTCAGCACACAGGAAACCGTCGTATAGCGTTACCTGCATCACACCTCCCTTACGGGCAAGTGCCTTCATCTGCTCGTCGGTAAGATTGCGCGGATGGTCGCATAAACTCCTGCAACTGGAGTGACTGCACACGATGGGAGTCCCGGAAATCTCCAGGGCATCGTAGAAACTGCTTTCGGCTGCATGGCTTAAATCAACCATCATTCCGACACGGTTCATCTCGCGTATGACCTGCTCGCCAAATACGCTTACCCCTCCATGCTCGCTATTGCTTCTCCTGGCAGAGTCACAGATGTCGTTGTCACCATTGTGACACAGTGTCATATATACTACACCACGGTCACGGAAATGCTTTATCCTGTCAAGGTCAGTACCTATGGCATAGCCGTTCTCAATACCTATCATTATAGCCCGACGCCCCTCGCTCTTTATGCGGTATAGGTCATCAGGCGTACAGGCAAGCGACACCTCGTCCGGATGGAGGGAAATGATTTCCTGAATCTGGTTCAGTATGCTGTCTGCCTTGTTTGCGGCAGCAATGCAGGCCTCCGGTGTACGCTCACCCTGAGGTATATATGCCACCATGATGCTGGCATCAAGACGTCCCTCTCGCATACGTGGAAGAGTTACCAACCGTTCCTCGCCTGTACCGAATTTCATCGGTGTGTCGCAGTGCGAATCCAGTGTAAGTATACGATTATGTATACGTTTTGATTCCGCAAAGTTCGAAGCCTGGTCTACCAGCCATTGGAAAATAGGCAGCATACTGCGGTCACCGCCGGCTATAAATGCCTCGGGATGCCACTGCACACCCAGGATACTCTTGTACGTAGTGCTTTCGACAGCCTCGATTACTCCGTCTGCAGACCGCGCACTTACGCGCAACCGCGGACCCGAAGCCTTGACAGCCTGATGATGGAACGAGTTTACGTGCAGCTGCACGGGCTCAGCAGAAGCCTGCGTGTTGAAGATAGAATGGAGAATGGTACCAGCTTCCACCTCAACAGTGTGCGAGGCACAATGACGCGCCAGATCCTGACTGTGCTTTACCAACGGGGCATCATGATACTGGGCAGGGAGGTCCTGATACAGTTCGCCGCCCATTGCTGCCACAAGCATCTGTATGCCACGGCAGATTCCCAGAACAGGTATCTGCATCCTTAGCGCCTGGTCGATAAGATTGAGCTCGGCCTGATCCCTCTCGGCATTTACTGAGTGTAACTGTGGGATGGGCTCTTCGCCTATGAGCAAGGGATTGAGGTCTCCCCCCCCACTCAGTATAATTGCATCTGCCCGCGAAAGAGCCGACTGCAATGATGCCGAGTCCACGTATGGCGGGATTATAAGCGGGGAGCCTCCTGCTTCCAGCACACTTTGATAATACGCCTTGCTTAACTGGCATGTATTATCCCCAAAGTTACCAGTGATGCCTATGATAGGTTTCATCGCCACTAATCCTTTATCTTCTGCCAGTCCTCCTCCATTTCGGGTTTCTGTTCGTGCTGAATATCCCCGATCGGGAGTTCCTTCTTGATATTCTGCCTCAACGAAATAAGAGTTTCCGTACTGACTACGCCGTTTATCTCCTGAAGCTTATCGTTGAGCAGCTCCATAAGATGGGCATTGTCCTTGGCATACAGCTTTATGAGCATAGTGTATGGGCCTGTTGTGAAATGGCACTCCACTATTTCTGGTATGCGCGCAAATTCCGCTACCACACTCTTGTACATACTACCCTTCTCCAATGTTATACCCACGTATGTACAGGTATTGTAACCAAGACTGACAGGATTCACATGATAGCCACTTCCAACGATTACACCGATTTCAATCAGTCGCTGTACACGCTGATGTATTGCTGCACGGCTCACACCGCAACGGGCAGCAACGTCCTTGAAGGGAATACGCGCGTTGTTGGAGATAATCTCCAGTATGTTTTTGTCCAGGGTATCGATTTTTTCCATAGCGTTCTTGCTATTTTACAATGTCAAGGAGTTCGACGGTGAAGATCAGGCATGAGAATGGCGGAATCTTGCCCTGTTCCTTTGCACCGTATGCAAGTTCCTGCGGGATGTACAGTTCCCACTTACTGCCTACAGGCATGAGCTGCAGAGCCTCGGTCCAGCCCTTGATGACCTGACCTACGCCAAATGTGGCAGGCTGCTTGCGCTTGTACGAACTGTCAAACACAGTACCGTTAATCAGGCGGCCCTCGTAGTTGACCTTAACCTTCTGGTCCTTTGTCGGCTTGTCACCAGTACCCATGGTAATCACCTTGTACTGCAGGCCGCTGGCAGTATGCTGCACACTGTCCTTCTTCAGGTTTGCCTTCAGGAAGTTCTCGCCGTCAATACGGTTCTGGCCATATTTCTTCTCCATAGCCGTAGCGGTATAGTACTCCATGTTCTTTTGAATCAGAGTAACTGCAGAGTCGTTGGAAATCTCGGACGGTGTCTCCATCAGCCCCTCGAGAAAGCCCCTGACGAACAAATCCCTGTCCATTATGCAGCCGGACTCGTCAACCTGTTTAGACAGGCTTGGAAGGACACGCTTCATCACGTCCTCGTAGATTTCCATACCCGCAATACGCGCCTTGGCCTGCTTGTCGGCAATTGTCATTTCTGCCTGGTTAAAGCCGTCTATAAACTGAGCCATATAGGTTGTATCAACACCCTTCTGCTGCGCCAGATAAGGTTTCAGGCCCTGAGTGTTGATACGGCCCATCAGATACGAGATTTTCCT
>OMQX01000009.1 GCA_900313335.1 uncultured Prevotellaceae bacterium | reverse complement strand
GCCCGAACAGACAGCAGTGACAGAAATGACACTGCAAAGACAGCCATAATATGGACACACATACAGCGCATTTCTATTTCAGTCTGTCCAGGAGTTCTATGATCCGGATCATCTCGGCCTCATTAGCAAAAGGAATAGTAATCTTTCCCTTACCGTTATCTGAGCACGACAACTGCACCTTGGTACGGAAGAAACGGCTGAGGCTGTCACGTAAGATATTATATTCCTGAGCCAATTTGCTATTTTTCTTCTGACTGGCACTGTCGTTATTGGAACGACTTCCATTACGCAAATCATGCACCGCCTGCTCTACTGCACGAACACTAAGACCACGTTTTTTTATTTCCTCGTACAAATCCAGTTGCTGCTTGGCACTATTCAAGGATAGCAAAGCACGCGCATGCCCCATCTCCAGTTCACGTCGTTTAAGGGCCAACTGAATGGTAGCAGGCAACTTAAGCAGACGCAGATAGTTAGTAACAGTAGATCGGTTTTTCCCAACACGCTCGCTGAGACGTTCCTGCGTAAGCTTATATTGTTCCATAAGATTCTGGTAGGCCAGAGCTATCTCCATCGCATTGAGATCCTCGCGCTGGATATTCTCTATCAAGGCCATTGCCATCATATTCTCGTCATCCACAGTACGCACATATGCCGGAATCGTTTCCAGACCAGCCATCTGCGATGCACGCCAACGGCGCTCTCCTGCAATAATTAGGTATGTTCCATCACCTTGATCTCTCAGAGTAATCGGTTGTACTATACCCAATTCACGAATACTTGCAGAAAGTTCAGCTAATGTTTCCTCATCAAAGTCACGACGTGGCTGATTCGGGTTAGCCATTATCTTATCCACAGGAATTTCATTTATGCTGCCACTCCCTGCAGGAGATACATTTTCTGCGCCAATCAGCGCATCCAGACCACGACCTAACGTGGTATATTTTTTCTTTATCGTCATTATTTCTCGTTCTTTTCAACAATCTCCTGCGCTAAAGCCAAATAATTGCGGGCTCCTATGGAGTCTGCATCATAATGCAATGCAGGCAGACCATGACTGGGTGCCTCGGAAAGACGCACATTACGCTGAATTACAGTCTTGAAAACCAACTCGCGGAAATGACGTTTGACCTCGTCATAGATCTGGTTTGCCAGACGCAAGCGACTATCATACATCGTCAGAAGGAAACCCTCAATTTCCAATGAGGGGTTAAGTTTTGCCTTTATAATCTTGATAGTATTCAGCAACTTGCTTATACCCTCCAACGCGAAATACTCGCACTGTACGGGAATAATGACGCTGTCTGCTGCAGTCAGGGCATTAACCGTAATAAGACCCAGGGACGGACTGCAGTCGATCAATATATAATCGTAATCCGACAATACGGGCTGTAGAAGGTTTCTTAGTATTCGCTCACGCTGTTTACGGTTGAGCATCTCAATCTCCGCACCTACTAAATCAATATGGCTGGGCAGTATATCCAGATTCTCCACATCCGTACAGTAAATAGCCTCCCGGACTTCTACATCATCAGTCAGGCAATTATATATTGTGCAATCAACCTGTGAACTGTCGACACCCAAACCACTTGAGGCATTTGCCTGAGGATCGGCATCAATAAGCAACACCCTCTTTTCCAGAGTTGCCAGAGAAGCAGCTAGGTTCATACTGGTAGTCGTCTTTCCCACTCCACCCTTCTGATTTGCCAAAGCAATAATCTTACTCATCAGTTGTCTATTATTTATCTATATGGGAAATCCCATAATTATTAATTTCGCTTACAAATATATAAAAAATCCATGAGACCAATCCTCATTTAAACCTTTTTTATTACTTTTACACTCCGAATATGGAGAAATTAATACTGATAGTAAACGACGACGGTTGGAACGCACAAGGCCTGAAAGTTCTCTCCCGCACAGCATCTGCAATGGGTCAGGTTATTGTTGTAGCACCATGCAATGGACGTTCTGGAGCCGCGTGCAGCATAACACCGGCCACACCCGTAATAGTAGAAAGAATTCCGTCTGAGCAGTCCTGCAAAGCAGGATATGCAGCAAATATCACAGTATACAGTTGCACGGGGACACCAGTTGACTGTGTAAAAATTGCACGTGAAAAGATTTTGTCACGCAACCCTGATTTGGTATTAAGCGGAATCAATCATGGAGACAATGCTTCCGTATCACTTTTCTACAGCGGAACCGTAGGAGCTATCGTAGAAGCGTGTCTCAAAGGGTATCCGGCAATAGCATTCAGTCTGCGTACACGCAACAAACAATGTGACTTTGCTCCATACGAGCAAGTCGCACGACACTGGATTGACAAAATCCTGAAAGAAGGCCTGCCCATAGGCAGTTGCCTTAACATCAATTTCCCTGAAGTAAAAGCTCTGAAAGGAACCAGTTTCTGTCGTATGGCCAAAGGTATATGGCACACAGAATGGATAGAGATAAGAAACGATGAAACCACACAAAAGAATACACAAAACGAAACTCACACATACACCCTGTCCGGCATCTTCGAAAATTTGGAACCTGATGCCGAAGACACAGACTACTGGGCATTGGACCACGATATGGCCTCTGTCACACCATTGAAACTGGACATGACCGACTATGCGTTACTTTCTGATCGCAGGTGAAGCAAGCGGAAACCTGCATGCGACCCGACTGATAGAGCAACTCAAGACTCAGGACAAGGAAGCACATTTCAACTATTATTACCATCCGGAACTGGCATACATGGGTTATGTCGCAGTTATCATGCACCTCCGCAAAATATTGCAGGGCATAAAAGCATGCAAACAGGAGATCATTAGCTGGAAGCCTGATTGTATCATTCTTGTTGACTACCCCGGTTTCAACCTGAAAATTGCAGACTTTGTTCACAAGAATATACATATTCCCGTTTTTTATTACATTTCACCCAAGATATGGGCATGGAAGGAAAGACGCATAAAAGCAATCCGACGCAATATCACGGCCATATTATCCATACTGCCATTTGAGGAGGATTGGTATGCACATCGCAATTACCACAATGTCCGATATGTAGGAAACCCTTCAGCTGAGGAGATTGACGATTTTCTGAAAAATAACAAGACCGATTCTACAACATTCCGCAAACAGTACGATCTGGACGAAAGGCCCATAATAGCAATTCTAGCAGGAAGCAGAAAGCAGGAAATAGAATTGAACCTGAAACAAATGATGGAGGCTGCAGCACATTATTCAGGGGATTATCAGTTAGTCCTGGCTGCAGCACCAACAATAGAATACTCCATTTTACATGGATTAACTGCAGGTTATCCCGTCAAGATAATCAAGGATGCAACCTATCAGATCTTACAACACTCGACAGCAGCACTGGTGACAAGCGGCACTGCAACTTTGGAAACTGCACTGCTAGGAGTACCGCAGGTGGTATGCTACAGAACCCATTTCCCACACATTGCCAGTATTTTGAGGAATATTGTATTGAAGATCAAATATGTTTCCCTTGTAAATCTGATATTACAGAGAAGTCTAGTGGAAGAACTGCTTGCATCAGATGTAACGCCAGAAAATATCCAGAAGGGACTAGAGCGCATACTGCCCGGCGGCGACAAGCGCGCAGAAATGCTTGCCGGGTACCTACAGATGAGAAAGACATTAGGCAAGCACAATACAGCTGAAAATGCTGCGCGCTATATTGTTTCGTTAATGTAGAGTAACAGATACCACAAGATTTCATATAAAATAAGCCACTACGATTCATCTTTCTCATTTTATTTATTATATTTGCATGCGACAAGCATTAAACAGAACTGATATGAAAAATATATTTGTAATATTCTCAGTTGTCGTTCTTGTATTGACAACAGCCAGTTGTTCCAAGGAGAAGTATGACTTACTGCCAGGTGAAGTACAACTGAAGAGCACTGATTTCAATAACGACGACAAAATGTCTTACGAGGCACTTACCGTATGGCATGCAGTAATCATCAGCGCACAGCAAGACTTTGAATTTCAGAATTTCGACTACGAAGACACAGACGGAACCACGCGTAAGGTATACCATAGTCCAACTGAAGCAGAAGAAGCTTTTGACAAATGTGTCGAAAACAGTTTTGCCAATGTCCAGACCAAATACAGTCCTAATTTGATTTATGAGATTATTGCTGCACAACCGCAAGTAATATCCGAATATGTCTGGTGCAGTGCTACAGACGAATTTACAACGCTGAAATTTGTGGTTGAACCTACTCTGGCTGAATAATCTGGTTTTCGGGCCAATTAACCAGATATACGCATCTGGTTGCCCTGGTAATGGCAGTATATAGCCAGCGTATGTAGTCCTCGCAAATCATGTCGTCAGTCATATATCCCTGATCAACGTACACATCATCCCATTGACCGCCCTGCGCCTTGTGACACGTTACTGCATATGCATATTTTATCTGTAGAGCAGTATAGTAAGGATTATTTTTAACAGCCTTTATCAACTCACGCTTATTGCGCATTTCCCGATAATCCTCACATACGCGCTCGAAAAGTACCTTTTGCTCGGACTGGGTCAGTGCCGGTGCATCGGAATGAAGTGTATCCAGAAGAACAACAGTATCCAATTCGCTATCCTTTTCACCATCTGTATGATCTGTCAGCTGTAATGTTACGTCAGCAAATTTGAATCCATAGAATTCGCGAAGATGATGAACCCTTTTCACAACAGCCATTTCACCATTGGCAATAAGGCCTATTCTATTAGTTCCCTCCATTCCATCGGGGGAAAACTCTGATTGGACATATTTATTCTTGGCGACCATTACCATATCCCCTCCTGTCAGTTCTTCATCATAACACAGAATACGGTTACGCACACCCTGGTTATATATATTGGCACGCTTATTACTTCGAGTTATTATTATAGTTCCATCCTGTCCACATTGACCGTAGCTGTCCTCGAGCGCCTCTATCAGCTCACTGCCCGAAATATTTTTGACATCAGGATAGCCCAAATGTATTTTAGGCAAAGACAATGATGCCTGACACAAATGCATTCGCAGGCACGTGGCATTCCTCAATATACCAGAATCCACTGCCTGACGTACCACATCTGTCAACTCGGCATGCATTACATTCAATCCATAGCCTGATAGATTGGAAATACTCAACGCAGGACTTTCGGTCTCTCCAACAGGAGGCAACTGGGCATTATCACCGATTAGTATAAGGCGACAGCCCTCCCTGCTGTACACATATTGAATCAAATCATCCATCAGCCGCCCATCTCCGAAAACATTACCGGAAAGACCGTCGTTGGAAATCATTGAAGCCTCGTCAACTATATAAAGAGTATCTGGTTGCAGGTTAGGGACAGGATCAAAAACATCCTGACCGAACACCTTTTGCCGATATATCCTGCGGTGTATGGTAGACGCGGGGGAACCCGAATACGAAGCCATCACCTTGGCAGCACGGCCAGTTGGAGCCAGAAGGCAGAAACGTTGCCTCAACTGCACCAATGTACGCACCAAAGCACCTGTCAAACTTGTTTTTCCTGTACCCGCATAGCCCCGTAGCAAGAATACACTTTCCTCATCCCTGGAAATCAGGAAACGGCACCACATATCCATAACTGTTTCCTGTTCATGTGTAGGTGTATGCCTGAAATTCGCACGCACAAGGGACATTAAATCATTCGTAATCATAAATATTTTACAAAAAAATCATCGAATGAAAGGATTATTGAATTCTTTTTACTACTTTTGCGATGCGAATGTACAAAAATAAAACGAAATAAACACATGAAAACGAGAATTAATGTAGTGCTTGGCATCTGCGCTCTGCTTTTGTTGTTCATCTGCTGGCGCAGTATTCAGGACGACCAGGATTTCAATGCAACCGTAGAGGCACGCGAGGCAGTAGTAAAGGAGCGTCTCCTGCAGATTCGTGATGCTGAGGAAGCATACAAGCAGCAGAGTGAAGAAGGTGAATACTGCTCAGACTGGAATGTGCTGATCAATTTCATCAAGACAGGTAAGTTACCACTTGTGCTCAAGGAAGGAGTATTGAGTGATGCACAGATGGAGAAAGGCCTAACCGAGGCTAAAGCTGCAGCCATCGTACGCAGTGGCAACCAGGCAGAAATTGCTGCCAACGGCCTTGAGGGTTTTAAACGCGACACCATTTGGACATCGCTGTATGACAGCCTGTATGCAAAAAAGGGCATTTCTCTCCAGGCTATCGACTCGCTACGTTATATACCTTTCGCTGAGGGTGATACTTTCGAGATAGTAGCCATTCCAAACACCACAAAGAGCGGTGCCATCATTCAAGTTATGGAATGTAATGCTCCTTTCAGAAGTTATCTGAAGGGTCTTGGCAAGCGTGGTGAACGTATGATCTACAACCGCACAGAAGAAGCTGAGGAAAAGGGCGCATATGCAGGTCTGCGTATCGGTGAAGCAGGTAATGGTTGGAACAACAATGCCGGTAACTGGGAATAAATCTCTTCTAAACTATAGTTTATCCATCCGCCATCGTGCGGATGGATTTTCTTTTTATGTCCAGAGTACCGGAAGTGGAAAAGTTATTCTGCGGGAAGACATCAAATTGCAGGAGGGTGAAGAAGCACACGCAGCTTTGGAACGAGGACTTAGCAGCAAGCGTATATCAGGATATTGTTACGAACGTGTAAACATGCTGGTGGCGACACCATCTACACGTCTACCTTTGGATGAATTCCGACGTGACGACATGCTGGCTGTATACCGTACGGCATATCACGGAACTACCGCCAAACGTGAGGACATAAAGTTTCAGGTACTTCCCACACTGGAGGTCGTTGAACTCTTCACTCTCTCTCCACAAATCGAAACCACACTGCATCAGCACTACCCCGGTGCAGTTATTCAAGGGTTATATGGAACAGTGCTGCAGCATATTTCAGAAACACAACAAGGAAGCACAATGCCGCTTAGCTTCCATGCCATTTCATTGGACAACCAGATTTTCATAATACAGCTGAAACAGGGGCGTCTGACATATGCCAACACATTTCAGGCCACCCTACCAGAAGACCAGTTATATTTTCTCTTGTATATATGGAAACTTTTCAACCTGGACGCACATCATGACATCTGTACTCTGTATAATACTACGAAGGAGTTGCTGCCCCTCGTCAGGGATTTCATTGTTAATGTACAGACCAAGACAATTCCTCTTTAGTATTATACAAAACCAGGCATCAGACAGTATGTAACCTATGAGAGTAATTACAGGGAAATACAAAGGACGGCATTTTGACGTTCCACGCACCTTCAAGGCACGCCCTACGACTGACTTTGCCAAAGAAAATCTGTTCAATGTCCTAAACGGATACATTAACTGGGAAAAAGAGCCTATGGCGCTGGATCTTTTTGCCGGCACGGGAAGCATCACCCTGGAACTACTATCTCGCGGATGTTCGCGTGTAATAAGTATTGAGAAAGACACTCTGCACTGCCGTTTCATACAGGGCTTCCTGGACAAGCTACAGGAAACCAATGCTATCGTTGTCCGAGGGGATGCCTTCAAATATATCAATACATGCCGGGACAAGTTTGACATCATCTTTGCCGATCCACCATACATACTGAAGGAAATACCCGAACTACCAGACATGATACTCATGCATGACCTACTCTCCCAAGACGGATTACTTATAGTCGAACACGGTAAGGACCACGATTTCAGCAAGCATCCGCGGTTTGTTGACCACCGTACCTATGGCAGCGTAAATTTCAGTTTCTTCCAGTAATCGGTTAATCCCACATTATTACATCCTGCCGCCGAAACCACCAAAACCACCGGAAGGACGACGGTCGCCAGTACCTTTGCGGTCACCTCCCACAGGCAGATCACCAGGTCTGAACTCCGGTCTGTCTCCAGACCTACGCATTGCATCGCGTGCCTCCTTGTTTCCGACAAGGTTCAGTTTGTATATAATATGGAACATAGCATATGAATTGATGGCATTAGTTTCCGTATCGCTGCGCATCGTAGCACTTATGCTACGTGAGATATTGCTGCGCTGGGCAAGAATATCAAACCATTGCGCACTGATTGTCAGAGCATTGTTCTTCAAAAAGGACTGTGACAACTGTGCATTCCAGATAACTTCAGTCGTATTCATGGTTTCATCCTCGTAACCACGACGATACTGTGGGCCACAATCCATTGAAAGCTGCATGTTCCATGGTGACGATATAATCAGATTTCCACCATAATTGAAATTCCACGTATCCATATTTGCCTTCGTGTTCTGATCATTGCGCGAGTGCTGATAGCTGAAACCACCATTAACGCCAACCTCGACCGAACCTGTCTCGCCCCACTCGGTACGGTAGTTCAATCTAAGGCTTTCCCCCAGATTTACACTCTTGGTCACTGATTTGAGAAGCAGCATGTTTTCTTCTGCATATTGGAATAGCCTGGCCATGTCCTCAGTTGTTGACGGCAATGAATGCGGTTGCCCGTCGTGATACGCCTTATCCATCAAATCCTGCACATCCAACTTGTTACTAGTAAATCCTACATTACGGTAATAGGAAAGGTTGGTGCTTGTACTGACATTCCATTTCTTGGCCTGACCCAGTGCCGTATTGAACATGAAATTGCCACCCGCATTCCAGTTACCGTCGATATTCATCGGACGGCTATAGCGATTACCTGTTTCCTTGTCATAAATACTGGCAGTTGACGTACTACGGCTGGTCTGACTGAAATTAAGATTGGTACTCCAACCCATTTGCCTCTCCGTCAGGTAGGAATTGTAAAACAACGAGAACCTATTGTTCCAACTACTCTCCAAGCCAGGATTACCGATACTGACATTCTGCGGATTGGTGTTGTCTATAATATCCAGCATATTGGTCATAGACGGCTGACTCATACTGCCATTATAGCGCACATTAAACTGGCTCGTCTTGTTTATCCTGTATCGGATGAACACACGCGGAGCCCAATTGAACACTTTGCGTGTAACCTTTTGCTTGGTTTCGTACTTCTCATAGTCAAGATCAGTCGTCTGAGGTTGGAAAGATACACCTGCATTCAAGCGCAAATCACTGGAATCATCGAATTTACGTGTATATCTGAACATCACCTGTGCATCATGATTATACTCGTTGTACGTTGCATACTGCGAATTCTGCACATCCCTGATTACCTCTAGTATATCCACTCCAGGAATAATACCAAGATAACGCTGCTCGTCGGTAAGGTTCTCCAGCGTTCCATCATCCAGATATTCCTGCAGGAGATCATGCAGATTGTACATCCTTTTATCCGTATTGGAAAACCTGTACTGGAACTGATAGCTGGTCTGAAGACTCAGTTCGTTGGTCAAGGGCTCAGTGTAGCTTAACCTTGTATTTATGTTCCAGCTGGAACTCGGCTGAAGTGTCAGGCGGTTGGTATAAGTCTGAACAGCTGTCTTAAAATAATCGACCAAAGACTCATCCCATCTTCTGCTCTGAGTATTAGAGTATCGCCCTGCAACATTCAGCGTAACATTGCGCCCCGGCTTACCCAAACGGCGGTTTACCTGCAAATTTCCGTCAACAGTATTGGTATGTGAGAAAGATAGCGATTTCCTTTGACTGCTGTTAACCAGGATATCCTTGTACTTAAGTTCATCTTCCTCTGTCATTTCTTCATACTCACTTATAGGATCCTTCATCCCTGCCTTGTAAGGGTCACTGTCGAAATCCACGGCAACTGATGTACTGTTGCCATTGCTCTCGGAATGTGAGAAGTTAGGACGAAACAAGATATTTGTCATTGAGTCAGGCTGCCATTCCAGACGGAAATTAGCATCCAGACTCCAGTTGTTGGAAAGACCTGTAGACAACGAATTGCTCCATGTGCTGGTACCGCCGCCCATGAACGACTCACTATTGGTACGGCTTAGACTCTCGGAGTTCGTACGGCTGAAACGGGCATTGCCTCCAATCTTCAACATACCGGCAGTATAGTCCTTCTTTCCATTCTCCCAGGCAAAGTTTACGCCCAGCATCTGGCTGCTGACCACACCTCCGCGGCTGCCACGACCGCCACGACCGCCAGGCATGCTCGTATCATTTACATTGTTGGCACTGCCTATCACGCTAAACTGATAATTATCCATAAAGCGGTTTACATTAGCCTTTGCAATGTAACGGTCCTTTGTACCATAGGCACCGTCCAGGTTAATAAGCCATCCCTGCTTCATCCCCTTCTTGACAGTCAGGTCAAGAACTGTTTCCTCCTCACCGTCATCAATGCCGGTGATACGGCTATAGTCACTCTTCTTGTCGTATGCCTTTATCTTATTTATCATCTTTGTCGGAAGATTCTTCATGGACATCTTGGTATCATTGCCAAAGAACTCCTTGCCGTCCACCATAATCTTCTTAACCTCCTTGCCGTTAATGGTTATCTTGCCGTCCTCATCAACCTCAGCACCAGGCAATTTCTTTACAAGATCCTCCAATGCCGCCCCCTCAGGCAAACGGTAGGCATCCGCATTATATACAAAAGTATCAGCCTTCATCTCTACCTGTGCAAGACGGGCGACCACATTAGCCTCCTTCATCAACTTTGCATCATCCGACAGTGATATAACACCTACCGAATGAGGACTATGCTTTGTCGAAAGAGTAATATTACGGAAAACACTGCGATATCCAATGTAAGACACCTTAAGGATATAACTACCTGCTGCTACACCAGGAATGGCAAACGAGCCATCTGCCTTGGATGCAGCACCACTTACCCTTGCACTGTCCTTTATATTGAGCAATACCGCCGTAGCACCAGGCAACACATCACCAGTCGCCTTCTCCGTAACCTTGCCCGTCACACTTATTTTCTGTGCTGTTACCGTAGTAAAAGCACAGAACAAGGCTATAACCAATAATAAATTACGCATATAAAAAGAATTGTGATACCCGTTTTTGACAGTACAATCAGCAAATGGTTTAATCTGCCTGTCAACTCTCCCTGTAATAATCCAGCATCTGCTCAATTTCCACCATATTACAAGCCTGATTTATGCGAATATCACCAATACCGCCCAAAAGTGTAAAATTTATCACTTTTCCCACATTCTTTTTATCATGCCTGATAAACTCAATAAGACGGTCATAATGCCTACATTCATAATGGAACTTGCCGTAATATTCGCGGACATAAGCCTCTACCTGATGGAATACCTGACTGGGAAATCCGCATTTCACCGCACTCATATAAAGTTCCATTACCAATCCCCATGCAACAGCATAGCCATGCAGGACCGTGCGATTATCCTCCATAGCCAGGCTCTCTATGGCATGGCCTGCTGTATGGCCGAAATTCAATGCCTTGCGAACACCAAACTCCATGGGATCCCCTTCAACAATACGTTGCTTGACTGCAACGCTACACTCCACCATCCGTACAAGTTGCTGTCCAAGAGCCACGTCTCCTCCGCGAACCGTTGTCGGATCGAATGCAAGCAGTTCGGTCAAATGCTCCTTACTGTCCAAAAGCCCGTGCTTTAGCATTTCGGCATAGCCCGACAGCAGATTATAGTCATCTAAGGTACGCAGAAAGTCGGGTGCCAACAGAACAGATTCGCTCAGGTTGAACACACCGATTTCGTTCTTCAGCCCACCAAAGTTGATACCAGTCTTGCCACCTACTGATGCGTCAACCTGTGAAAGCAAAGTCGTGGGGATATTGATATACTTTATTCCACGCTTGAACGTACTGGCAGCAAAACCACCCAGGTCGGTAACCATGCCGCCACCGAGATTAACCAACAGTGAATGACGTGTTGCACCTCCCTTCTGCAGAGATTCCCATACATGCATCAGCGACTCTATCGTCTTGTTGTTATCCGTAGCCCCGATCGTAATCATCACGGAACCTTTCATCACTGGCACATCACTAATCAAAGGCCAGCACAACTGCAATGTGTTAGTATCCGTGAGACAGAACAAACGGTCAAAGCTTATTGCCGACACCGCTTCGGCCAAACGCTCAGTAAGCGAGTCCACCATTATAACATGCTGCTTCATGACTTTACAGTTACCTCGGCACCACGATAATAATAGTGCAGAATATCCATATATGAATAACCCTTACGGCCCATTACAGCAGCGCCTATCTGGCACATGCCAACGCCATGTCCCCATCCGCGACCATGCAGTATGAAGCCATCCGACACCACCTGTACGTCAAACGCACTTGATAACAGATGCGTCTTGCTCAGTGTCCGGCGGATTTCCAGCTCCTTGCCTAGAATTAAAGTGTGCAGCGTACCGCAAATCTTAATTCTACTGATATGGTAACCAGGTCCACGCTCAACGACATCCAGTGACTGTATTGTGCCAAAGTCTATCTTTAGTCTTTCAAGAAGCAAGTCGTGCAGTTCCTGCTGCGAAATATGCACATCCCAACGGTAATAGTCTACAGTTTCCCTATCGTAGTCATTCAGTATCTCACCCAATATCTCACGGTCGTCAGTATTGCAATACGGATCCTCCACGCTCTGCAAATAAGGTTTGGTAACATTCTCCCAAGCATACTGGAATTCCTCTGTACGTCCGCCACAACACTTGCTGAACCGTGCATCACATATCTCACCATTGTAAGTCAGTATCTGACCACGTGTAGCCTCAACAGCCTCACGCACCTGAGGCAAAGCAGCACGCGTGACGCCCTGATACCGCTGACAATGATCATCTGCGCAAACATCAAATATCGTATGATCTTCACGGTCGTACCACCTGACAATCTCATTCTCCGTCCTAGAAAAGGCAAAGGAAACGGGTGATTCTGTTCCAAGATGCCTGCGCTTCTCTATCTGTGCATATAACCAGCTCCTCGATATTACTGCCGAAGCCTTTAGGAATTCCAACTTACAGGTTGCACTCATCTCGCTGGAAATCACGCTAACCAGATATTCCTCTATCGGCAAAATGTTTATGGCAACTATCCTATCCTCATCCACCATCAACCTGAGCGTTCCCTGAAAAGTTTGTGTCTCCTGACGCTCCCAGTGAAATTTCGCTCCTATCGTTACACCATATAAGCTGAATGTCCCACGCTCATCAACAGGTCTGAACACCAGTTCTCTATACAACTGTCCCCCCCAGCGAAGTGACCCATCCTCCAGCACAACCCTTTGGCTTCCTACAACATTCTGTCCTTTTGCCGCATACTCTCCGTTCAGGACAAATTCTATAGACTCACCATGCATTATACCTACGGAAACTACATTTCCATAATCAGGCTCTTCAACAACGGCCTGGGCATCATGACTATCAGTCTTTGATTTATGTTCAATGGTATTCTCATCACCCGAAACCTCTTTTATAACAGGCTCAAGTTCCTCGAATGTCATTGTTACCTCCTGCAAGACAGATGCCGCACGTTCAGGCGTAAGAGCCTTGAAATCCTCCTCACGTGGAGTTATCAACAGTCCACACATATCCAATGCACCCGGAGAAATCATACAGCCGTGCTCCCCTGAACCATAACAGTCAGGACGATGCTTCTTGCGAGGGAAAATCAAAGTTACTATCTCGTCCTCACGTTCCGCGCCACAGTCCTGCCGCCAGGAAACCAAATTCATCCTGGGTTCATCCTCTCCCTTTACAACAGGCAAAGCCTTATATATGCGCTGGCAAAGGATATTATCCGGCTCCGCGGGTAGCGATCGTATCACAAATACAGGACATACATATCCCTCCAAGATATATAGCCCGCACCCTTCACTGGTATTACCAGCCTCGTGCATATCAGCAGCCTGGACACCCGTCACAGGATATATCTTCCTAAGCCGGCTCTCATACATCTTCCAATCACGCTCCAGAGGAACCACTCCGCGACTTCCTGACTGCAAATGCATGTGATCAGGACACGATGCCCCACACACAGGACCGTTATAGAATACAATCTGCCCAGGCATATTCCATGCCATGTTGCGCATAGTACCGAAATGGCTCCATATATTCTGCTTAACATGACGTCTGGCCGATATAGTAAAATGCTGCGGCAATATCGGAAACGGATTCACCAGAACCTGATAATGCTTCTCCGTCATCAACGAATGCTGCTCCGCAGGACGGTTACGATCACACAGGAAACACGGACGTGTCTCTATCACCTTCCTGTCAATACTGGCACCAGTAGACACTATACGAGCAGGATTCCACTGACAAGCCAAACGGACCTCGCGCACCTTGTCACCATCTGCCGAAGTGCTCTCTACCGTCAATTCACGTGTCTCTACATTCTCAAGGTCACGATAACGTCGTGCCGCGTCTTCCCAGCCTGCTAACTCACTCTCGAAAAAATCCTCGACCTCCTCAGCCGAGACCCTGTGCTGCCATTTCTCGTTCAACTGTCTGCGGGCCCTTATCTCAGACGTGCGCAACTGATCCTTATACAAATTATTAGCATTTATCCTGTCTTGACTAAGAGCCGCATCACTATTGCCATCCCAGCGACGGCACAGGTACAGTTCGTCATATATACGACCAATACGGTAACGGCGGCTTATCATCAATCCCAAAGCATAATCCTCACCATACGATGTATTCGGAATCTGAATCTCCCTCAATACAGGAGTATAGAATGCCCGCGGAGCACCCAGACCATTAATACGCAAAGCATTGTTACGTCCGTTCTGAGGAGTCCACTCCTTGTGGTCGATCAATCCTGGCGGCAAGGTCTCCAACTGGAAATTGCACATACGGTATGACCCGATTACCATGGCAGCATTATCCTCGTAGAACTTTTCTACAATACGCTGCAATGTATCAGGACCGCTATACAGGTCATCGCTGTCCAACTGGACGACGAACTTGCCCACACGTTCGTCATGCACAGCACGATTCCAGCACCCGCCTATTCCCAGATCACCACGTTCAGGAATAATATGTATTACACGCCCGTCATCCACATAACGGTCAATAATCTCCGTCGTACCGTCGGTACTTCCGTTATCAACCACAATCAGATTGAATTCAAAGGACGTTTTCTGCTTCAAGACACTCTCTATGGCATCCGCTATAGTCCTTACCCTGTCACGCACAGGTATGACGACAGAAGCCTCAACAGCAAAGTCCGAAGCAGAAGAAAAATCAATCGTATCAAACTCGCTGGGATGCAAATACGCATTTATCGCACGAAGATGCCGTGTAGCTGCACGCTCCATTTCCACTTGACGGGCACGGTTACGCGGGTCCACATAATCAAACTGCTTCTGCCCAGACAGACGCGTATCATTCTCTACCTCAGTATACAGGAACTCCTTTATATGCAATGGTACAGAATGCCGGCTTACATACAGGCGCAAATCATAAAATGCTGCAAAATTGTAATGGTGTGCTGTCTCCTCATTCGCATAGCGCTTCAATATTTCGGTACGGAATAGCAGAACACTTCCCATCTGAAAATCATCACGTATACTGCCCTCCTGATAATCTATCAACGGCATAGCCTCACGCTTGCCGTCCGGGGTCATTATATAGTGATCTGCAAAGGCCATGCCCGCACAGTTGTCCTCAGTTACGGTCAGCATACGTTCCAAAGCATGATACCCCAAGCGCAAAGTATCGTATTTCGTATATATGAGCGTATACGGGGCAGTAGCAAGCGAAGCAATCTCCCTGATGGCACGCGTATCACCTATGCTATCCGAGATATGATACACCTTGTCTACCAGAGATTCCTTAAGCAACTCATCTTCCGTAGTCCCGCCCTGAGACCTATCAACCCATGGAATAAAACAATCTATACGTTTCATACATATACATACATATATATTTGTGGACAAAAATACAAAAAAACGCTGACAAATAAGAACCTTTCGGCCCAAAAATCCTAAATTTGCACCATGAAGATACATATTTTCAATCCCGAAAACGACATGGCACTTGCCAATGGCACTCCTGGCTACACCCCACCTGCCAATATCCGTGCATATAGGGAAGCTAACTGGCGCCTGCCCGAAATGTGGGCATCGCCCGAAGATATTATATGGGACGGAGAAACGCACTTTGATAATTTGGGCATACCTTCCTGTCACGATTTCGAGATAGCCCCATGGGGATGGTCCCCAGCCATAGTACACCAACTACAACTTGCAGGTTTCCCTCACGAGAAAATGCCGTCAAACCAATGGCTCAGGAAACTACGCGCGCTATCAAGCCGTCAGACAACAGTTTCCATACAGCGCCAGCTGGGAATAGAGGCATACGTCTGCCACTCTATCAACGATATAACAGACATCATGCGGCGTCAGCCACAACACAAATATATCATGAAATCACCCTGGAGTTCCAGCGGAAAAGGGCTCATGACCATCAGGAACACCAACTGGCCAGGCTGGGCACGCCACATACTCAAACAACAAGGCTCAGTTATAGTTGAGCGCAAACTGGACCGTGCACAGGACTTTGCAATGGAATTCATAAAAGATGACGAGCACAATCTAAAATACCTCGGTCTATCCCTGTTTTCTACCGATGAATACGGCCATTATCTACACAACATCCAGGGGAATATCCCCTATTCCCTTGACACTGTGCGGGAATGGTATCTTACCCATCTGCCCCGCATTGCTCCATGGTACCAAGGCCCTATCGGCGTCGATATGCTCATTACAACAACCGGAGAAGTCTGTCCCTGCATTGAAATTAACTGGCGCATGACTATGGGAATGGTGACACTTTTATAGTGTTTCTCTCACATTTTCCCATATTTTTCTTTGTTGTTTCAGTAAAATGCATTACCTTTGCACCCGCTAAGTCCAAAAGGCAAGCAAATAGGCTGACTCGCTAGCTCAGTAGGTAGAGCACTTCACTTTTAATGAAGGGGTCTCGGGTTCGAACCCCGAGCGGGTTACCACAAGAAAAAGAATATAGGCTTATGAAATTTCATAAAGTTTATGTTCTTTTTTCTTTCTGCAAGAAACCGACAACAATGAAATATATATACAAGTTAGCCGCTTTAATCGCAAGTAACATGGCACTCATCGTAGTGGCAGTCTCTGCAATTTCGCTATTTGTTCCCAAATCATTTCTATGGGCATCAACATCAGCCATCACACCTATGTTGGGAGTGGTTATGTTTGGAATGGGACTGACCTTGAGAGCATCGGATTTCAAACCAGTATTGATACACCCACGGGAAATTATAATCGGCGAACTGGCACAATTCATTATAATGCCGATAACTGCATGGCTGTTGTGCAAGTGCCTACACCTGCCATTGGAACTGGCTCTCGGTGTCATTCTCGTGGGATGCTGCCCTGGTGGAACAGCTAGTAATGTTATCTGCTATCTTGCCAAAGGTGACGTTGCGCTCAGCGTCGCCATGACAGGAGTATCCACACTGGTTGCACCCATAGCTACACCTGCTCTGGTGCTCCTCTTGGCGGGAAAAGAGGTTAATATTGATGTAATCGGAATGTTCGCCAGCATAATCCAGGTTGTCATAATCCCTATAGTAGCAGGAATCGCAATAAATCATTATTTCAACAATCTCTGCAAGCAGATTACACCCATTCTCCCCATGATATCGACACTAGCCATTGCATCTATTATTGGAATCATTGTGTCCCACAATGCCCAAGACATCATTTCGTGCAGTATTCTGGTTGCGGTAGCCGTCGTCATGCATAATCTTCTGGGACTGGCACTTGGTTATACTGCAGCGAGCATCATGCACCTGTCTCATGCCAAACGCACAGCCATCAGCATCGAGGTCGGCATGCAGAATTCAGGACTTGCAACATCGCTTGCAACAACACATTTTGCAGTATTCCCAATGGCAGCAATCCCAGGTGCTATTTTCTCGGTATGGCATAATCTTTCCGGCAGTATCGCTGCACACATACTAAGGAAATAACATATTTCGAAGGCATTTATAGGTAAATTTGGTCGTTTTTTATTATATTTGCACGAAATTTATAGTAAAACGGCTTATGATATTGTCAATGACAGGTTACGGCAAGGCTTCTGCCGCATATCAGGACAAAAAGATTACTGCTGAAATAAAGTCACTGAACAGCAAGGCATTGGACTTGTCCACGCGAATAGCATCATGCTATCGTGAAAAGGAGATGGAAATCCGTTCGATGATTTCGGCAGCATTACAGCGAGGGAAAGTCGAATTTGCCCTATGGATTGAGCGTGACGAAACTGCAGTGACAACAATTATAGACGGAGCCATGGCAGCAGGATACTACAAGCAGATCTGTGAGGTATCCGAGGAACGGGATATTCCTCTGCCCAAAGACCCGTGGGCTTTAATAATGCGTATGCCTGACGTTATGAGCAGCCAGGAACGCAGGGATGATTTAAGCGCCGAAGAGTGGGAAATAGCTGCGAATGTAATACAGGAGGCAGTAAACCAACTGACGGCTTTCCGAACCCAGGAAGGTGAAGCTCTGTCAAAGAAGTTCCGTGAGAAGTTGGATTCTATAGATGCCCTGCTGAAGAGCATAGAGCCTTGGGAGAAGATACGTACGGAGAGAATACGTCAGCGCCTGACGGACGCCCTCTCATCAATTCCCGAAGTGGAATATGACCGTGGGCGCTTGGAACAGGAAATGATATTCTACATAGAGAAACTGGACATTAACGAAGAAAAGCAGCGTCTGGCCAACCACCTGGAATATTTCAGGGAAACAATGGCAGGGGAACCCGGCCAAGGCAAAAAGTTGGGATTCATTGCACAGGAAATGGGCAGAGAGATAAATACTACAGGTTCCAAGTCCAATCAGGCCGAAATGCAGAATATTGTTGTCCGTATGAAAGACGAACTGGAACAGATTAAGGAACAGGTATTGAACGTACTGTAACATGAAGGGGAAATGTCTGATATTTTCTGCTCCATCGGGTAGTGGAAAGAGTACTATAGTA
>OMQX01000164.1 GCA_900313335.1 uncultured Prevotellaceae bacterium | reverse complement strand
TAATTTCATTGTTGGCAAGAAGGCGAGTGCTGACGGTAGCGTGATTGTCAGCTATAGTGCTGATGACTATGGTTCGTTTACAGCGCTTAACTATGCGCCGCATGCCCGTCACAAGAAAGGTGATATGCGACCATTGTACCATTATGAGAGCAGCAACTATCTGGGTGAGATTCCCGAGATAGAAGAGACATATAAGGTAATCGGACATATCAATGAGTTCCAGTTGTGTATCCTGGAAACGACCTTTGGCGGCCGTGAAGAACTGTGGGATGGTCCCGGTATCATGGATTACGGAAGCCTGATGTATGTTGCCCTGGAGCGTTGTAAGACTGCACGCGAGGCTATCAAGCTGATGACAGATCTGTGTCAGACCTATGGTTATATCAGCGAGGGCGAGAGTTTTACGATTGCTGACAAGAACGAGGTCTGGATTATGGACCTGATTGGTAAGGGAAAGGGCGAGAAGGGTGCCGTCTGGGTAGCCCGCCGTGTGCCTGACGACATGATTTGCGGTCATGCCAACCATAGTCGTATACGCCAGTTCCCGTTGAACGACAAGAAGAACTGTATTTACAGCAAGGATGTTATTACCTTTGCCCGCAAGAAAGGCTATTTCAGTGGTAAGGATGCTGATTTCTCCTTCTCGGCCGCATACGCACCAACGGATTTCGGTGCACAGCGTTTCTGTGATGCCAGAGTGTGGAGCTTCTTTAACAAATGGGCAAAGGATGATATGACACCGTATCTGAAATATGCTATGGGAGAGGACTTTGATCCCGTAACCAAGAAGCCTTTGGACGGTGTTGCCCATGAGATGCCCCTATGGGTTAAGCCAAAAGGATACCTGAGTGTACAGGATATCAAGGATATGATGCGTGACCATTACGAAGGTACGCCCATGGATATCACTACAGGATTGGGTGCAGGACCTTATGCAATGCCTTATCGTCCTACTCCCCTGCAGTTTGAGGTTGACGGCAAGAAATATTTTAACGAGCGTCCGATAAGTACCCAGCAGACGAGTGCAGTGTACGTAGCACAGTTACGTTCATGGCTTCCTGATTATATGGGTGGCATTCTGTGGTTCGGTAACGATGATGCAAACATGGTTGCGTTTGTTCCTATCTATTGCTGTACCAAGGACGTTCCTGAGTGCTTCAGCAGGAAGCTTGCCAATGCATTTACTTTCAGTTTCAAGAGTGCATATTGGATGTGTAACTGGGTAAGCAACATGGTTTATTACCGATATGACACACTTTTCCCTGAGCTGAAGGCAGTACGTGACCGTCTTGATGCAGATTTCACTACGATGAATCTATTGGTTGAGAAGGATGCCGAGAGTATGAATCCTGATGAGGCCAGTAAGTTCCTGAGCGACTACAGCCACCGCATGTCCGGTATGATGACCGATGAATGGATGCAGCTAGCCCAGCGTATTATTGTCAAGTACAACGACATGGTGATAAAGAAGACGGACTCGACGGGAAACTATCTGAGGACTCCCGGTGGCGAGCCTGAACGCGTCATCCGTCCAGGATATCCTGAGGAATACAGACGTGCCATTGTCAAGGAGAGTGGTAACAAGTATCTTTCCAGATAATCTATAGTGTGGAATGAAGGAGAAATTCGGTTGCTCAGGTTGTAAAATAAGTATGTTTTGCGGCCATAGGAACGAAGATGGTGGTTGTGAGACAAGCCTTAAGGCAGTTGCTATTGCCTTTGTGCTCCCCTTGATTGCCATTGTTGTGATTCTTTCTGTAGGGCAGCTGTATTTTAACGAGTTAATTTCCGCTTTGCTCATTGTATTTTTCCTGATACTCTATTTCCTTACGATTCGACTTATAAAACCTAAATTCTGAGAAATAACTTAACTAATTAATATTATGAACGTAATCTTGATTGCAGTATGCGTTTTGGGTGGCATTGGCTTGATATCCGCTGCGGTATTGTTCATTGCCAGCAAGAAGTTTGCTGTATGGGAAGATCCCCGCATCAAGGAGGTGAATGAAGTGCTGCCACAGGCAAACTGCGGTGGTTGCGGCTATCCGGGCTGTGCGGGATTTGCAGGAGCATGTGTTAAGGCTGCCGAGGGTGGAAGCCTCTCGGACCTGAACTGTGCTCCAGGTGGACAGGCTGTAATGGAAAAGGTTGCAGCCATACTTGGCCTTCAGGCAAGTGCAGCTGCACCGAAGGTAGCTGTTGTACGCTGCCAGGGTACATGTGATGTACGTCCGCATGGTGTTGAGTTCGACGGTGCCCATTCCTGCCGTATCCAGAACATGACCGGCATGGGCGAGACTTTATGCCAGTATGGTTGTCTGGGCGAGGGTGACTGTGCCGGTGTTTGTCTGTTCGGTGCAATTACCGTGAATCCTGCAACACGTATTGCCGAGGTTGACGAAAGCAAGTGTACGGGTTGCGGTGCCTGTGCCAAGACATGTCCTCGCGGTATAATAGAACTGCGTCCCCAGGGACCGAAGAACCGCAAGGTCGTAGTCCTGTGTAACAACAAGGACAAGGGCGCTCTTGCAACCAAGGAGTGTAAGGTAAGTTGTATAGGATGCGGTAAGTGCGTGAAGACTTGTGATAAGTTCGAGGCAATTACGCTGGGTACAAATCTGGCTCATATCGATCCGGACAAGTGCAAGCTGTGCCGCAAGTGCGAGGAGGCTTGTCCACGTGGTGCTATCGTGGCATTTAACTTCCCTCCGCGCAAGCCTAAAGTTGAAGAACCAGTAAAAGAGGAGGGCAAAGCATGAAGACATTTAGCATGGGTGG
>OMQX01000072.1 GCA_900313335.1 uncultured Prevotellaceae bacterium | reverse complement strand
CACGCCAGCAGGCAATGACACTGATAAACAACTTGGGAGACAATCCCACCATCGAACAGGTTGATGCCATCAACAAGCTGCTTGCAGGAGCAGAGCCCGCTGACCCATGGGACGGCAAGACACTGACTTTCCAGAACATCCAGCAGAACGGCACAAAGTACACATTATATATAAATAACAGCAATATCCTGAGCACCAGCACCGATACACCATCCGTACTGGGAGACAAGGCCCAATTTATATGCACCAAGGAGGCAAGCGGCAAGTACAGTTTTTTTAACCAGGCCAGCAACCTGTATATGATATGGCGTGCTGGCTCAAACTACGGATATAACAACAACACAGGTACCCTGGGCACCTACAACGCCACATACTGTGACTGGAGCATCAACTCCGCCGCAAGCACCAAGGCCGACACATACTACATCGTCTCAAAGCGCAGCAACGGCACTACCGACGGTTCGCTCATACTCCTGTCCTCAGGCTCGTTTGATTCCTACAGCAACACTATCGGCTGGGCAAGCGGGTACAGCAACCTGTACTACATCAATGCCACAGACACACCTACAGGCATCAACGAGACAGAGAAAACCACAAACGCTGCCGCGCCTGCTATCTACAACCTGAACGGCCAGAAACTGACAGCCCCGCGCAGCGGCATAAACATCATCAACGGAAAGAAAGTAATCTATTGATTATATTCCGGCATATCAAGAAAAGGAAAGGGAATAGTGCTGACCACTATTCCCTTTCTTCTATTCCCACTCTATTGTTGCTGGCGGTTTTGAACTGATGTCGTAGCAAACCCTGTTAACACCCCTGACCTTGTTAATGATGTCGTTGCTGACCTTTGCCATGAAATCGTATGGCAGATGAGCCCAGTCTGCAGTCATCGCATCGGATGACGTCACCGCACGCAATGCAACGGGATTCTCGTATGTACGCTCATCACCCATCACGCCCACGCTGCGCACCTCGCTCAGCAGGATAGCACCTGCCTGCCATATCTGGTCGTACAGCGTCCTACCGTCTGCCGTCCTGTATTCGCGCAGACCACGGATAAAGATATCATCGGCATCCTGCAGGATACGAATCTTCTCGCGGGTTATGTCACCCAGGATACGCACAGCCAGACCCGGACCCGGGAAAGGATGACGCGTAATCAAGTGCTCCGGCATACCCATCGAGCGGCCCACACGGCGCACCTCGTCCTTGAACAGCCACTTGAGCGGCTCGCACAGCTTTAGGTTCATCTCCTCGGGCAGTCCGCCAACGTTGTGATGGCTCTTGATCACCTTACCAGTGATGTTAAGGCTCTCGATACGGTCGGGGTAGATAGTTCCCTGCGCAAGCCAGCGGACAGCACCCTCCTGCCCTCCAACCGGCGAGGAACTGATGACCTTCTTGGCTTCGGCATCGAATACCTCGATAAAGTCACGACCTATTATCTTGCGCTTCTTCTCCGGCTCCTTGACACCAGCCAAATCACCGAGGAACTTTTCGCTCGCATCAACACCTATTACATTCAGCCCCAGGCACTCGTAGTCCTTCATTACATCCGCAAACTCGTTCTTGCGCAGCATACCGTGATCTACGAAGATACAGGTCAGTTGCCTGCCTATAGCCTTGTTCAGCAATACAGCAACTACAGACGAGTCCACACCGCCGCTGAGACCTAGGATAACACGGTCGCTGCCTATCGTCTCCTTCAGCTCACGCACCGTACTCTCGACAAACGCCTCGGAACTCCATTCCTGACGGCTGCCGCAGACATCAACCACGAAATTCTTCAGCAGAAGCGTTCCCTGCAGCGAGTGGAAAACCTCGGGGTGGAACTGTGTACCGAAAACAGGACAACCATCCTGTGTCGGAATATAGTATGCCGCATTCCGTACTGTCTCGGTACTGGCAACCACATGTGCCCCCTCGGGTATACGCGTGATGCTGTCCCCGTGCGACATCCAAACCTGGCTGTTAGGCTCGAAGCCCGCAAACAGCGGACATTCGGTATCGACGTACTGAAGGTTCTGACGGCCATATTCGCGTGTACCGGCACTCTCGACCTTACCACCATATATGTGGCTCATATACTGCGCACCGTAGCAGATACCCAGTATGGGGTAACGCCCGCGGATATTGCTCAGGTCAACATGGAATGCATCGTCGGCATATACGCTCAGCGGCGAACCGCTCAGGATAACGCCAATGACGTCTGGATCATCATGCGGAAACTTGTTATAAGGCAAGATCTCGCAAAAAGTATCCAACTCGCGCACACGGCGGCCTATCAGTTGTGTGGTCTGCGACCCAAAATCAAGAATGATGATTTTCTGCATTACTTTATGAAATATATAACTGTCTGCAAAGGTAGGTAATTTTTACGAATAAAACCACATTATTAAATTTAAATAAGTAACTTTGCAGAAAAGCAATTATGAAAATCAAAGAGAGATATGATTTCCTGATTGAATATTTTCAACGGGAAATGCCTGTGGCAGAGACCGAGCTACACTACAGCAACCCCTTCGAACTGCTGGTTGCCGTAATACTCAGCGCACAATGTACGGACAAGCGCATCAATCAGGTTACACCGCGCCTGTTCCATGACTACCCCACCCCCGAGGCAATGGCAATGGCAAGCGAGGAGGTAATTTATGACTATATACGCTCTGTCTCCTACCCCAACAACAAGGCACGCCATCTGGTCGGAATGGCACGTATGCTGATGAGTGATTTTGGCGGCGAGGTTCCATCTACCGGCGAACAGCTGGAACGCCTGCCAGGTGTAGGGCGCAAGACCGCAAACGTCATCCAGGCCGTCATCTTCCAGAAGGCAAGGATGGCTGTGGACACACACGTGTTCCGCGTAAGCCACCGCATAGGACTGGTCAGCGACAAATGCACCACACCCCTGTCGGTAGAGCGTGAACTGACACGACACCTGCCCGACGAGATAATACCCACGGCCCATCATTGGCTTATCCTGCACGGCCGCTACGTATGCCAATCGCGAACTCCACATTGCGAAAAGTGCGGCTTAACAGCCATTTGCAAAGATTTCCGCAGTGCGCGCTTGCACAAATAAAATATAATATGTAACTTTGGCAACGCAAATAATGTAATATCAAATATCAAAAACTACAAAACAATGACTATCAAAGATTACAATTTCTCTGGTAAGAAAGCTATCGTTCGTGTTGATTTCAACGTACCCATGAAGGAAGGCGTTATCACCGACGATACACGTATCCGCGGTGCCCTGCCCACACTGAAGCACATCCTCAATGGCGGCGGTGCCCTGATTATCATGTCTCACATGGGCAAGCCAAAGGGCAAGGTTAAGCCCGAACTGTCCCTGGGTCAGATCAAGGATGCAGTTGCTGCAGCCCTGGGTGTTGCCGAGGTCAAGTTCGCTCCCGACTGTGCAAAGGCTGCCGACGCTGCTGCTGCACTCAAGCCAGGCGAGGTACTGATGCTCGAGAACCTGCGCTACTATCCCGAGGAGGAAGGCAAGCCCGTAGGCGTTGAGAAGGGCACTCCAGAGTACGACGAGGCAAAGAAGGCCATGAAGGCATCTCAGAAGGAGTTCGCCAAGACTCTGGCAAGCTACGCTGACTGCTATGTAATGGACGCATTCGGTACTGCACACCGCAAGCACGCCTCTACAGCAGTTATTGCCGACTATTTCGATGCCGACAACAAGATGCTGGGCTTCCTGATGGAGAAGGAGGTACAGGCTGTTGACAACGTACTGAACAACATCAAGCGTCCGTTCGTTGCCGTAATGGGCGGCTCGAAGGTATCTACCAAGATCGGTATCATCGAGAACCTGCTGGGCAAGGTGGACAAGCTGATCCTGTGCGGCGGTATGACATATACATTCGTCAAGGCACACGGCGGCGAGATCGGTGACTCTATCGTAGAGCTGGACAAGCTGGACGTTGCACTTAACGTCGAGAAGCTTGCAAAGGAGAACAACGTGGAGCTGGTACTGGCAGAAGACTCTGTTTGCTGCACAGGCTACGATTTCAGCACATTCCAGGTCAAGGAAGGCGCCAAGGTAGAGGTATTCCCATCCAAGGAGATTCCTGCAGGTTACGAGGGTCTTGACGTAGGTCCCAAGTCTGCTGCCAAGTTTGCTGCTGCCCTTGAAGGCGCAAAGACCATCCTGTGGAACGGCCCTGCAGGCTGCTTCGAGTGTGATGATTTCTGCGCAGGTTCACGCGCTGTAGGCGATGCCATCGCCAAGGCAACTGCCGAGGGAGCATTCTCGCTGATCGGTGGCGGTGACAGCGTTGCATGCTGCACCAAGTTCGGCCTGACCGACAAGGTTTCCTACATCTCAACAGGTGGCGGTGCACTGCTCGAGGCTATCGAGGGCAAGGTTCTGCCAGGCGTTGCAGCAATCAAGGGATAAATGACAAGGGCAATAGCTCTTTTTATAACAACTATCATGATACTGGCCTCCTGTCAAAAGCAGGAGGTCAGTCATTCCATTTCACAGGGCACAGACTCACTTGCCCTGAAAGTTGCCCTGCTACCCATTGCCGAGTGTGACACGCTCCGCAATATGGTACAGAGCGGCGAGGCAGACAGCATGGGGCTAAGCGTCATGATTATGGAATACAATTCCATGATGGATATTGACACCGCAATAATCAAGAACCGCGCCCATATCTATCTTGCCGATGCCGAACGCATAAAGCACATGCCCGAGGCAGTGCGCCCGAAACTGCTGAAACAGCAGCCCGTAAAATACCACATCATTGCCAACCGTACAAAGCGCATACGCAAACTGGTATCGCTCAAGGAACACATGGTAGGCTGCCCGCGATGGTGCTGCCTGGATACATGGCTGGATCAGGTTGTGGACTCGTCACGCCTGAAAACTACGGACGTCTATCACGCCCAGATAAACAGCATACCCCTGCGTGCCTCAATGGTGCACGAAGGACTGCTGGATGCAGGCGTAATACCATCACACTATGCAGATACGCTGATAAAAGCCGGTCACCGCGTATTGGCAACAAAGAAACTGACCGGCATGGGCTGGTACGCAGCCCCGGGCCTGGAAGTGGACAGCATCCACAAGGACCACATTAAACTATTCTTGGAAATACTATCCGGGAGGAAGCACAAATGAAACGTGAGCAACTTGAACTTGAGGTCAACAGGCTGTTGCATGAATGGATTGCAACAGACACACGTCCGTCGCGCTATGCAGCATGGCTCCTCCTGCTAAAGATATGGTTGTGGAAGGCCGACGATGGTGAAGACCACGAACCCTTTCCCAACGAATACCTGAACCGGCTGATACAGATGGTACACGACCAGAACCGCGCCACAAGGGCAACCGCCCTCAGTGCCGTAGTGATGATCGTGATGAAATACGAACGGCTGCTGCCAAAGGATATACTGCAACAACTGCAGACGTGGCGCAGCGACAAGCTTATCAGCAAGGAACTGATGGAGGTGCAGGCCAATTTTGCAATGAGCATACTGGGCGACAGTATAATGAACAAGAGCAAGAGGAAGCTGCAACGAGCCATTATCGAAAGCATCAAGAAGAAGGAAACCGACTCGTCCGAATACAAGAAAAGGATGGACGGGTATATGAAGGAAATACTGCATCTGGTCGAGGAAGGTGTTGACGTTAACGCCAGCAGTTTCAGCCAGGTATGCAATACACCTTTCTTCGCTACGCTGAAGAACTGGCTGCTGGATTTCGATGCCAACCACCCAGGACTGGAACTGAGCGATTCGGACCGCAGGATTATGACGATGTCCCTGCGGAATACCAACCTGTGCGAACTGGACAAGTACGCCTTCTCCGGTCACATGGACTCGATGCTGACCAAACACCGCATTGGCAAGGAAGACCGCGAGAAACTGGCAGAGATTGCCGAGATGATGGAAACAGGAGAGGTAGAGGACCTGAGCGATATGTTCTCGTACCGCAACGTATTCCAGACAATGTACAGGTTCTTCAACTACTCGCCTTGGCACGAGGTACTTGAAAACCCCTTCCACTTCGGCCCCTATCTCTCGGACACAGCCCTGCTTATGCCCATACTTACGGACGATTTCCTGTGGAAGGCAGCACAATGGTTTGCACGATACGGAATGTACACACATCCTGCCATGTATCTCAGGACACTGCTGACACGTAACGGAGAACGTCAGGAATGGATGCGACTGCTGGTCGACTGCGACCAGCACCTGGGCGAGACACAGGAACAGCTGATCCTGCTGCAGAAGCTGGAGGAAATGAATCCGCAGGACATCTCCATCGCCCAGCAGCTGGGTATGGTGCTTACACACATGGGAGAATACGAGCAGGCACTACCCTATCTGTTCCATGCTGATGTAGTCGAAAGCCAGGACCCTGAGGAAAAGAAGGAAATAGCACGTAAAAGCCACGATACAAACCGCGCAATTGCATGGTGCTCACTCATGACCAGGAACGTAAAGCGCAGCGAACGCTACTACAAGCGCCTGCTCAACTGGGAGGGAGGTCCCAGATGGGAAGATCTGCTCAACGCAGGACATTCGGCCTGGCTTAGCGGCAACCCCGAACGTGCCCGTATCCTGTACACAAAGGCATTGAAACAAAAGGCAGCAGGAAAGTCCCTGGGCAAGGAGCAATTCCTACAACCTTTGACAAACGACACCCCCTACCTGGAACACATAGGTTTCACCACAGAGGATATCAACCTTATGTGTGAAGGAATCTCCATGGATTGACCCACGAAGAATCTCATTTATTTTTTTTCATAAAAAGAAAGAGCAAACACCGCTGTTAGACGATGTTTGCTCTGTTTTTACTCCTTGGAGTATGTCCTGCCGAACCAAACTTAGTTCAGCTCATACGCGCTGATGTCTGTGCCCATTGGACGAGCCAGACCATCGGTACCCGTAGTTGGATCCTGCTTGTTGCCAGGAGCAACGCTTGCACCACCCTGAGCAGGAGTCTCGGTAACAATGTTACCACCGCTGCCAACTAAGATATGACTCTCTGTCTCGACACCCAGTACCTGAATAGAAGGATTCTTGAAAATCTTTTTCATCGTTTTATCTCGTTTTTATTTTATATGGCTTTTATCCCATTCCTCTCCCCTTCCCCTGATGGGGAAAGGGGTCGGGGGAAAGGGGCTATTTACTTTACCTCTGCACCGCTCATGTTGTAAGCCTTACCAGCCTTGACAACTACGATCTGGCCATTAACCATGTACTTGCCGTCAGCCTTGGTCTTAGCCTCGGTAGCAATGCTGTTGATACCAGTTGCATCGTCAGGAGCAAAGCCGAAGAATGTACGAGACTGATTTGGTTCGGGAACACTGCCCTTGGCCAGATAGCAACGGTTGCGAGCCAGAGTGAAGCCCTCATTCATTACCTTGTACCAGCCAATAACATCGTTCTGCTTCTGCAACAGATAGTCACCAACCTCCATTGCCATTGTTGTACCTGTAGTGTTACCAGTGTAGCATGAAGGAACAATCTCGTCAGGCTGAATTGGAGACGGAGCCACGTCCATATCGAATGGCTCACCCTCACTCACCCTCAACAAGCTCAACAACAACGCCAGTGTTAGCAGGAATATAACCCTTAGTCAGCTCGTTCATACGAATCCAACCATCCTGCATCTCGCCAGTATAAGCCTTCACGCCGGCAGGCATGTCAACAGCAAACGGAGCATAGAATGTAGCCCAGCCAGCATCAGTGATGCGCATGTTAGCCATGTTAGCTTCGGCACTCTCCAGAATCCAGGAAGTGTAGCGTGGGTACTGTGCATTTGTAGGTTCAGGCAGAGCACTGCCACGGTCAACACAGTCGTCACCGTCATACAGATAAGCCTCGCCATTAGAACTGCTGCACTTGATGACATACTTGCCAATTGCACCCTCTATGAATGATATTGTCTGTGCATCCTCTTCGTCAGCCCAAGACCAAGAGCCTTGTGCGTGGAAATACTTGCCTGTAGAAACGTTGCGCAGGGTTGTACCATCGAAATAGACAATAGCTTCTTCGGCATCATCTGTACGATTGTACCTTTTATTGCTTTCGGATACTATTCCGCTACCGAT
>OMQX01000001.1 GCA_900313335.1 uncultured Prevotellaceae bacterium | reverse complement strand
AAATCTTTCCACCATTGCCTGCTATCGTGTCTTTTCTTATCTTTCATTACCTTTACTGTTATGTGTTCCTTTGGACTTTTTTTGCTCAGCCAATAACCTCGATGTAGAAACTGAATGGGCGGAAACCATCGTTACAGCTTATCATGGCGCTCATAGGGTCTTTCATCCAGCCATCGTAAAAATCTCCCTCGCCCCGGGCCAATGATTCAACAAACTCACGCATGGATGACCAGGCGGATAGGCACATCCCGTCTGGATATTCGCCATTGACAGATATCCATTGCTGGCCTTCGACGATATCGCAGGTATGCTCGATGGGATTCTCGTACTTTTCCATCAAGTCCGCATAGACGGTCTGACGTATGGCAGTTATTCTTATCATCTTTTATCTTTCTGCCCAGTCGCTTCGGTCAAGACTTCGGTAACCGATGGCTTCGGCTATATGTTGGCTTTGCACTTTTTCCGAACCTTCGAGATCGGCGATAGTGCGGGCAACTTTTAAGATTCGGCTGTAAGCGCGGGCTGACAATTTTAACCTTTCCATGGCCATACGTAACATATCCAACGAAGCTGCATCGGGCTCTGCGAACTGATGAAGCATTTTCTCGGTCATCTGGGCATTGCAGTGAATACCCTTGAAATTCCTGAAACGAGCCTCCTGTATTTGTCTTGCCTTGATGACGCGTTCACGGATTACTGCAGAGGATTCACCGGGCTGCATTTTTGAAAGTTCGGCAAACGGTACTGCATTTATCTCGCAATGTATGTCGATGCGGTCAAGAAGTGGACCGCTGATTTTGTTCAGATACCGTACTATTTGCCCCGGGGTACATACACATGCCTTGGTAGGATGGTTGTAGTATCCGCATGGACATGGATTCATGGATGCGATGAGCATGAAGTTACAGGGGTAATCGACACTGTCCTTGACACGGCTGATTGTAATATGGTGGTCCTCCAGTGGTTGGCGAAGCACCTCGAGTGTGCTTCTCTGGAACTCGGGTAGCTCATCCAGAAACAGGACGCCATTGTGGGCAAGGCTTATCTCGCCTGGTTGTGGATTGCTGCCACCACCTACCAATGCAATTTGGCTGGCTGTATGATGTGGATTGCGGAAAGGCCTTTGGGCTATGAGTGAGCAGTGAATACCTTCGTCTGATTCTATAGGACGCAACCTACCTGCTACGCTGTGTACCTGGGTTGTCTCTAGGCTTTCTTCCAAGGTAAGAGGGGGCAGAATGCCAGGCAGACGCTTTGCCATCATGCTCTTTCCACTGCCTGGAGGGCCTATCATTATCAGGTTATGACCCCCTGCCGCAGCAATCTCCAAAGCGTGTTTAACATTGTCCTGACCTTTAACATCGGCAAAATCGAGTTCAAAATACTGCTGACGGTCAAAAAAATCCTTGCGGGTATCTATCTGAGTAGGAGACAACTGGTGTGTGCCGTTCAAGAACCCTACGACCTCGGAAAGGTGATCAACGCCATACACTTTCAAGTTGTTGACTACTGCAGCTTCCTGTATATTCCCTTTTGGTACAAAAAGAGATTCGTATCCAAGGGCACGTGCCTTTATAGCAATAGGCAGGACACCGCATACCGGTTGTATAGATCCGTCAAGACTTAGCTCGCCAACCATCATTATTTTGTCGAGCTGGCTGGCATCTACCTTGGATGATGTTGCCAGGATGCCTATGGCCATTGGGAGGTCAAAACCACTGCCGACCTTGCGCACGCTGGCTGGCGCAAGATTGATTGTTATCTGTCTTGATGGATAGTCGAAACCGCTGTTGTCCAAGGCTGCCATGATACGCTCGTGACTCTCCTTTACCGCATTATCAGGCAGTCCAACCAAAATAAAGCGGATACCACGCGAAGCGTTCACCTCGATGGTAACCTGCTCGGCCTGAAGACCCTGGACTGATGCACTATATGTTTTGACTAACATTGTTATTTTGCCAATAACTCACCAATACGTTCGTCGTAATCCAAACTGTCATCCACAAAGAATTTTAGCTCGGGTATGATTCTCAACTGCATACGAACACGTTTGCCAAGCTCGAAACGGACAGATTTGACATTTGCGTTGATATTACCTACAATCTCTTCAGCACGTTCGCTTGGGAAAACGCTAAGGTATCCGCGGCAAACACTCATGTCAGGACTGACACGGCATTTGCTGACGCTGACTAACACTCCTGGCATTGCCGCAGTCTGGCGCTGGAACATGTCACTAAGTTCCTTTTGCAGGAGTCGGGCTATTTTATTTTGTCTTGTTGTTTCCATTTGCTGACTTTATTTCATAATAATGATGTATAAACGCATAATTTATTTTTTTCTGATGATTGTCAGACCGTCACGGAGTGGAAGAATGACCTTTTCGACCCTGTCATCCTGCGCAACAATATCATTAAACTGCTGCAAACCCTGAGTCTGAAGATCTGACTGGCGTACTTCTTCTGTTATCCGTCCATACCAAAGAGTATTGTCAGCCAGGATATAACCTCCTTTGCGAAGTCTGGGCAGAATCATTTCGTAATATTGAACATATTCGCGCTTATCAGCATCGATAAAAGCCATATCCCACATTACATCCATCAGTGGAACCAAATCCAAAGCGTCTCCTATGTGTATATGGATGTGTTTTCCGTATGGGCTACCTTCAATCCATGGACGTGTGAAATCTTCGATTTCATCAAATATCTCGAATGTGTGCAGTTCTGCACCATCTTCAAGGCCCTCGGCCATACTCAGGGCAGAATATCCGCTGAACATGCCAAGTTCCAGTACCCGTTGCGGATGAATCATCCTGACAAGCATCTTGAGTACCCGTCCCTGCAGATGTCCGCTCGCCATTTGGCCATAGGATAGTTTCATCTGGGTGGCGCGCCACAATTGGTGCAGGTACTCGCCTTCCTTGTCAATATGCTTTAGAATGTATTCGTCCAGTTCCATTATTTCAGGCTGAGCAGTGCTTCAATAGCCAAACGATAGCTATCAAGACCAAAGCCGCAGATAACACCCTTGCAGGCAGGACTGATAACGCTGTGGCGACGGAATTCTTCGCGTTGGTGCACATTGCTGATATGAACCTCGACAACAGGAGTGTTTACGCTCTTGATGGCGTCCATAAGGGCAAGGCTGTAGTGAGTATATGCTCCTGCATTGAGAACGATACCGTCGCGGTCAAACCCTACCTCATGAATCATATTTATAAGTTCGCCTTCGACATTGCTCTGGAAATAGTCAATGCGTACATTGGGAAACATGTCACGCAACTGGTGCAAATACTGCTCAAAGCCTTTCTTACCATAGATTTCCGGCTCACGGATGCCCAGCAGGTTCAGATTTGGGCCATTCACAATTTGGATTCTCATACTTTTTTGCTAATTTTGCATTATTTCATGGGTACAAAGATACAATTATAGGTCCATAATTCCAAGGGAACATAGGAAAATCACATAGTATGACTGTGAAAAAAAAGACAAGCATTAGCAACGGCAGTATCATTGACGGTGCGGTACTGAGGCGGTATATGCAATACCTGCGTCTGGAAAAATCAGTAAGCGACAATACTCTGGATGCCTATACGCGAGATCTGCAAAAACTGGTCAATTACTATGCGGACAACGGTATTGATTTCCGAACTGTAACACTACGTGATTTTGACTTGTTTGCGGGTGCCTTGAAGGAAAATGGCGTTTCGGCGCGTTCCATTGCCCGTGTCCTGTCGGGTGTTCGCAGTTTCTACCATTTCCTGGCGCTTGAAGGCGAGGTTCTCCAGGATCCTACGGAACTGCTGGAATCACCGAAGATAGGCAAGCATCTTCCACAAGTTCTGAGTATTGAGGAAATAGACAGGATACTGGGTGCTATTGACCTGAGCAAGCCCGAAGGAGTACGCGATCATTGTATAATCGAAGTCTTGTACAGCTGTGGCTTGCGCATATCTGAATTGTGCAGTCTGAGGATGTCGGATCTGTATCTGGACGAGGGTTTTATAAGGGTAATGGGTAAGGGTTGCAAGGAGCGGTTAGTACCCATTTCATCGCGCGCAGTTAAGGAATTGCACAACTGGTTCAGTGTGCGTTGCCATATACAGATACGTGAGGGGTACGAGGACTATGTCTTTCTGTCCCGCATCCGGGGAAAAGCCTTATCGCGCATCAGCTTGTTCGTGTATATCCAAAAGTATGCGCGACAAGCTGGTATAGATAAGGAGATATCTCCACATGTGTTCCGCCATAGCTTTGCTACCCATCTGGTACAAGGGGGCGCCAATTTGCGGGCCATTCAGGAAATGCTGGGACATGAGGATATCAGCACCACAGAGATTTACATGCATCTGGATACAGGACACCTGAGGGAGGAAATCCTGTGTCATCACCCAAGAAATAAAGTCCACTCCAAATCAACCCAAGGTGATGAGTTGGGTTAGTGGTTAGAAGGCAGCCCGGTATTTGCCGTCGTCTTTGTCCTGCATCATGGAAAGGTAGCTCTGATAGCGCGATGCGGCTATCTTGCCTTGTTCCAGTGCGGCAAGTACTGCACAACCTGGTTCGTGTGTGTGCGTACAATTGCCAAAGCGGCAAGATTGGGACAGGGAGAATATCTCCCTAAAATAGTGACTGACTTCCTCCGGCTCAATGTCAAAGGTTCCGAAGCCCTTGATACCCGGAGTATCTATTATCGCCCCATTGGAATCTGGCAAATCGTACATTTCACTGAATGTTGTAGTGTGCATGCCTGTGTCGTGTGATGTGCTGATTTCTGCAGTTTTTACCCCAATGCCGGGAATGAGCGCGTTGAGCAATGTACTCTTGCCAACGCCTGAATTGCCACTGAACAATGTAGTTTTATCCCTAAGGGCACCGTTCAGGGTAGATAACTGGGATTTGATTGCACTGACGGGAAAACAGGCATAGCCAAGATTCCGGTACAACTGACATAGAGCATCCAACTGCTGCAAATCGTCTTCGCCAAGAAGATCGACTTTATTAATGACTAGCAGGACGGGAACACTGTATGCTTCGGCACTTGCCAGGAAACGGTCTATAAATGTGGTGTTTGTTTCCGGATGTCTGAGTGTAACAACCAGGGCAGCTTGATCCACATTGGCAGCAATGATATGGCTTTGTTTCGAGAGATTGCTGGCCTTGCGTATTATGTAGTTGTGTCTGTCATGTATGGTGGTGATAAAGGCGGTATCGGCTCCTGGGGATATATCCACTATGTCGCCTACGGCAACTGGGTTGGTACTGCGTATACCCTTGAGTCTGAAATTGCCTTTGACCTTACAATTGAAAAGCTGGCCGTTATCCGTCCGGACAACGTACCAGCTTCCTGTGTTTCTGATTACGGTTCCAGTCATCAGACTGTCATTATTTCTTTCTCCTTTGCAGCCAAAAGGGCTTCGATCTTGGCTATGAACCTGTCATGCATCTTCTGCAAATCAGCCTCTGCATCCTTTTCAAGGTCCTCGCTGAGACCTTCCTTAATGCATTTCTTCAGTTTGTCTATTGTCTCACGGCGTGCATTGCGAACGCTGACTTTTGCCTGTTCACTCTCCTTGCCGCATTGCTTTGCAAGCTGCTTGCGGCGTTCCTCTGTCAGAGGTGGAATAGCCAAGCGGATTATCTCACCATTGTTGTCGGGAGTAATGCCTACCTCGCTGTCCAGGATAGCTTTCTCAATAACGCGGAACATGCTCTTGTCCCAAGGCTTGATAGCAATAGTACGTGCATCAGGTGTGTTGATACTTGCTACGTTGTTGAGTGGAACCATGCTTCCGTAGCTGTCTACACGGATACCGTCCAGTATCTTGACATTAGCTTTGCCCGCGCGGATATGTGCCAGGGCCTCCTCGAGATACATTACTGCCTCTTCCATCCTTTCTTCTGCTTCCAGAAGAGTGGTCTTTGTGTCTGTCATATTATAATAAATAATTAAATCTGAGACAAATGTAGGTGTTTTCTTTGAAAATTGCAAGAGGATATGACGGATAACACATTTTTTTTATACATTTGCGAGGGAAACGCATCGTTTAAGGCGTTTCTGCATAATCAAAACCATTGAAAGTGACTGATACAACAATTACCGACCGGCGCATAAATGAGCTGTTGGAACAACTTGAGCCAATAACTCTGGAACAGATGAAGGAAATTCGTCTGATGAACCGTACAGATACAAAGTTTGTAACTACGAAGGAGCGTCTGGTCAAACTTATGGAACTGTGTCAGGGCCACTATTATGCCCAATTCCACTGTGGAAGCCGAATCGCTAGCTATAAGACTACGTATTGGGATACAGAGGACTGTTTTTATTACCTGCAACACCATAATGGTCGGGCTCCGCGTCAGAAGGTACGTGTCCGTACTTATATGGATAGCCATGATACGTTTTTGGAGGTTAAGACCAAGAATAACCATAAGCGGACAAAAAAGAAGCGCATCATGGTGGCGTCTCAGGATGTGAAGGCTGATGAAATAGGAGACATGAAGGGTACTGCAATAATGGTTGATGATTTCCTGAAGGACCAGGTGTGCCGTAATCTAAAGGAAATACATCCTACGGTACAGAACCAGTTCCGCCGTATCACGCTGGTCAACCATGGCAAGAGCGAACGTCTTACTATTGACTTTGACATACATTTCCATAACTTTGACACTGACAGGGAGGACAATACTGGGAATCTGGTAATAGTGGAACTTAAACGTGATGGAAATGTATACAGTCCCATACTTGCAATGCTTAGGGATTTGCGCATCAAACCGCATGGCTTCTCGAAATACTGTATAGGAAGTGTGCTGACAAATCCGAATCTGAAACAGAACAGATTCAAACCTAAGCTGAGGAGCCTGCAGAAAATAAGTGAAAATAAATAAAACCATTTAATACTATGAGCCTGAATATCGAAGAACTTAACCAACTTTTTGGTCAGACTATCGGCATGACGTTGATTGACACCAGTTCGTTACTGTCGTTGCTTATACGTTTTGTCATTACCACTGTTGTAGTCGGTGTCATTGCACGCGGTTTCTACTATCCCAAGAGCCGTCGTCGCGACTATATGTTCATATTTATAATAATGAGCATGAGCATCTTCCTGCTGGTTAGCTTTATGGGAGGTGACAGCATGCATACCGGTGCCGCATTGGGTCTGTTTGCAATTTTCGGTATAATCCGCTATCGTACCGAGGCAATTCCCATTCGCGAGATGACCTATCTTTTCATGCTTGTGGCTGTTAGCGTGGTAAATGCCTTGTCCAAGGCAGAATATCACCCGAAGAGCGATTATTGGGAAGGTATAGGCATAATAACCGTAATTCTTGCCAATCTGATTTTCATCGGTCTTGCAGCATTGTTCGAAAGCAGCAAGCTGTTGAACGAGCATTGTTCTAAATATATAAAGTATGATAATGTGAATCTGGTTCATCCTGAAAAGCGTCAGGAACTGATTGCTGATTTGGAGAAGCGCACAGGACTGAAGATTCTGAGTATAGAGGTTGGTACCATCGACTTTTTGAAGGACAGTGTTATCGTTCGTATCTACTATGATGAGGATATGGATCGTACCAGCAGCATCGAGAGCATGGGCCGACTGCCTAAGTTAAAATAAATGTATTAAAATGCATATTCCTATGAAAACAAGAGTTTGCATGATATTATTGTCGGCGGTTGCCTTGTTGCTCCCGTCCAATATCATGGCCGAGGGGGATGACGACTTCGGAATGTGGTTTGAGTTAGGCGCTGAAAAGGCTTTGCCAAGGAATTTCAGTGTCAGCCTGGAAGGTGAGTTGCGTACGCAAAATAATTCGCGCAATCTTGACAGGTTAAACATTGGCATAGGTTTGAACTATAAGCTAAACAAATATGTGAAGTTTGGTACCTCATATATGTTTATGGGTTCGTACAGTCCCGAAGAGAGAAAGGAGCACTATAATAGCAGTGGCGTCTGGAACGGATATAATCTGGACGAGGCCTTCTGGACACCACGGCATCGTGTGAACGTGGAGGTTACAGGCGGCTATAAGATTGCCGGATGGGTAAAGATATCTCTTCGTGAGAGATATCAGTATACTTATGGATACGAGGAATATTATACTCAGGAAAAATATCGCTACAATTCCTCGGGCAACTTGAAACCGGGGTACCCTATCTCAGAAACTGACTATAAAGAGGAGGAGAGCCGTCATATTCTGCGCTCACGCCTGAAGGTAGAGATGTCACGCAAAGGAATAAAATGGAATCCCTTCGTAAGCCTGGAATTCCAGAACAACCTGTCTGATGCATTCAGCTTGTACAAAATACGCACCAGGGTAGGCACGGAATATCATTTCAACAAAAAGCATGGCGTAGGATTGGCATACGTGCTGACACATAGGTACAAGACAAAAAATGCAGTTGAGACTGTCAAGAGAACTCACGCAATATGTGCCAGTTATAATTTCAATTTCTGATCAGGTGATTACGTATAAAAAAAGAATCCCGGGAGTTTTGGTTCCGGGATTCTTTTTTTATTGGAGGACTCGGTTTAGAGAGCCAACTCGCTACCTGGCTTAAACTTAGCAACAGTCTTTGCAGGAATATTAACTACCTCACCTGTACGTGGGTTCTTGCCTGTACGTGCTGGACGAGCAGCAGGAGCAAAAGTACCGAAACCGAGGATAGCAACCTTGTCACCAGCCTTCAGAGCACCAGCAATAGCATTTGTTGTAGCAGCCAAAGCCTTTGCTGCAGCAGCCTTTGTCAAGCCTGCTTCTGCAGCGATAGCGTTAATCAATTCTGTCTTGTTCATAGTTTTTTTGATTAAAAGTGTTATAATTGAAATAATATTTCGAGACAAATATAGGCAAACTCAAGGATGTATCCAAGTTTTATTGGCAAAAAATCGCGAAAAAAATTAAAAAAATACTGGAAATAACTACGTAAATAGCGTATCTGATAAAAAAAACGTAACTTCGCACCATATTTAGAGTAAATAAAAGACTTATACTGCAATGTATAGAATGCCCGTTGTAACAAAGAACCTGTTAATTATCAATGTGCTCTGCTTCATGGGCCTGATAGTGGGTGAAAGATATAGTTTGGACCTTAACGATATGCTGGGACTCCATTTCTTCCTGGCAAGCGACTTCCGCCCGTATCAGCTGTTCACATACATGTTCATGCATGGTTCCCTGGAGCATATCTTCTTTAATATGTTTGCGGTTTGGATGTTTGGCCGTATCATAGAGCAGATTCTGGGAAGCAGACGTTTTCTTTTCTACTACATAGCGTGTGGCTTGGGAGCCGGACTGTGCCAGGAGCTGGTACAGTATGTTAACTACATAGGCCTTGAACATACTGATACAGCAAGGCATTTGGGTGAATTGATACATGGTGACTTTGTTGTCTATAACGGAATGGCTATAGATATTAACGCATGGACAACTGTAGGTGCCAGCGGTGCTGTCTATGGTGTTCTCCTGGCTTTTGGGATGCTTTTGCCCGAGGAGCGTATGTTTGTGTTCCCCATTCCTTTCCCGATAAAGGCTAAGTATTTTGTGATAGGTTATGCTGTGCTGGAACTTATGATGGCTCGCAGTAACGACGGAGTAGCTCATTATGCACATCTGGGCGGAATGCTTTTTGGCTTCTTGATTCTCCTAAGCTGGAAAGACAGTGGTAACAGTGGCATGTTCCAGAAGATAAAGCGATGCTTCAAGACGAGGGACAAAAACAATTTCAATGTATACAGCCGTCACTAAAGCAAACTTTTGCCGAGGATTAAAGCGGCTATGGATAAGTTGTCTGGCAGGAGCAAACGTAACAACGGTTCTTCTGCTTTGGGCAGTGTGCCTGAGCGTGTACCTTGAACCGTCGATACATCCTCGACTGGCTCAGGCAGGATTGCTTTTCCCAGTTCTCCTTGTTATCAATCTGGGATTCGTAGTTTTGTGGTTGGTAACGTCATGGCGATGGGTCATTATTTCCGTTATCGGTTTGGCTGCTTGTTCAAGTTGCATAATGGACTATTGGAGCATAAGCCTTCCAAAGCATGTTCCCGATAATGCAAGGATTGTCCTATCCTATAATATTAATTATGCTACAGAGGACTCTGTTGAAAATTTTGATGGTTATAGAACCATTGGTTTCATCGGTGAAAGCAATGCAGATATCATATGCCTGCAGGAATATTCCGAACACTCGCCCAAGGGAGAGTATCTGAACAATATGTTGGACTCCTTGGGATATGAGAGGCTCTGCCTGGGCAGTCTCTTGATAGCATCACGTCTGCCTTTTGTGGGAAACGAAGCCCTGGGATTATATGAGGATGGGAATGGCTGTATGGCATGTAGGGTATCTGACGGGAATGATACGCTGATGGTTATTAATGCACATCTTCAGAGCAACCATATAACTATGGATGAGAAGAAGGATTATTCCCAGGCTTTGGAAGACAAGGATAAGCGTTTGTTAAAAAGTAGTGGTCGCATAGTCTTGTCGCGTCTTATCGCTGCTACTGCAAAACGTCAGGAGCAAACAGACAGTATATGCAATTTTATTAAAAAGATCAAGGGAGAACGCATTTTGCTTTGTGGTGACATGAACGACACACCTGTTTCATATACGTACCATCGTTTTTCGTCGTTATTGAAAAATACATGGCGTGAAAGTGGATGGGGAACAGGTATTTCGTACAACAGGGAGGGTTTCCCGGTACACATTGACCATATTTTTGTGAGCGAGGATATTGCCAGCTTTGACGCACAAGTAGACCGTTCTATTGCATCTTCCGACCACTATCCGGTATTGGTACGCATACAACTTTGACAACAAAGAGCCGTTTTGAGCATATTTTTTAACCTCAAAGTTTGTCAAAGCATGAAAAAGTTGTATATTTGCGTGCTTTTTGGCTTATTAACATTAATAAATTTAAAAACAACAATAAATCGACAAAACAATGCAAAACAAAGGATTTGTAAAGTTTTTTGCAATTTTGCTGACTGTTGTGTGTCTCTTTTACATAAGTTTCTCAGTGGTTACAAACCATTTCGAGAGCAAGTATGAGGAGATGGCTGCAACGGACCAGCAGGCTGCAGACCGTTACATGGACTCCCTTTTGAACAACAAGGTCTATTGCGGCATCTGGACTCTGAAAGAGTGCCGTGAAATGGGAATTGGATTAGGCCTGGACTTAAAGGGTGGTATGAATGTAATCCTAGAGGTTAGTGTGCCAGACGTAGTTAAGGCGCTGGCTGACCACAAGGAGGAGACGGACGAGACTTTCCGCAAGGCTGTGGAGGAAGCTACAAAGCAGGCTTCTGAAAGCCAGAGTGACTTTATCACCCTGTTTGTGAAAGACTACGAGAACCTGTCAGGAGGCAAGCCTCTGGCGGAGCTTTTTGCAACACAGCAGTTGCGTGACAAAGTAAACACAAAGAGTACAGACAGTGAAGTGGTACGTGTTCTGCGCGATGAGGTAAAGAGTGCTATTGACAATAGCTACAACGTATTGCGTACCCGTATTGACCGTTTTGGTGTTGTACAGCCCAACATTCAGGCGCTTGAGGGCCAGGAGGGCCGTATCATGATTGAGATGCCTGGTATCAAGGAGCCGGAGCGCGTACGTAAACTGCTCCAGGGCAGTGCAAACCTGGAATTCTGGGAGACATATACCAGCGCCGAGATTGCACCATACCTGCAGCAACTTGATCGCAAACTTGCATCTGCTGCAAGTGCTACAGGCAAGGATCTTGCAGAGAACGAAGCAGAGAAAACCGACTCGGCAGAAATGGTTGCAGAGGTTCAGGACAGCACGGCAGTTGATTCAACAGCCAAAGCTGATCTTGCCGCAGCCCTGGGAACAGCAAATACTGCTGATTCCGACGCCAGGAAGAGTGCTGAATCAATCGCCAAGGCTAACAAGGAATATCCTTTGGCAAGCCGCTTGAATATCGTAAATGGAGGCGAGGGTTGTGTTGTCGGATATGCAACCAAGCGCGATATGGAAGCCATCAACAATTTGTTGAATACGCCAGAGGCAAAGGAAATCCTGCCTGCTGACCTGCGCCTGAAATGGGGCGTCAAGGGCATGGGCGACGGAGAATATGCCAATGTATACGAGTTGTATGCCATCAAGGTTACCGAGCGTAACGGACGTGCTCCTCTTGAGGGTGATGTTGTTACTGATGCCAAGGATGAATTTGACCAGAACGGACGTCCATGCGTCAGCATGAAGATGAATGTCGAAGGTGCACGTCGCTGGGCAGCTCTGACAAAGGCCAACCTGAAGCGTTGCGTTGCTATCGTTCTGGATGACAACGTATATAGTGCTCCCGTTGTACAGAGCGAAATAACTGGTGGTAACAGCGAAATAACCGGTAACTTTACTGCCGAGGACACACGTGACTTGGCAAACGTCCTGAAATCCGGTAAGATGCCAGCTCCTGCGAAGATTGTGAGCGAGGAGATCGTAGGTCCTACACTCGGTGCCGAGTCTATCCGCCTGGGCGTCTGGTCCTGTGTCATTGCATTCATTATCCTGATGTTCTACATGATAAGCATGTACGGCATCATCCCGGGTATGGTTGCCAATAGCGCCCTGCTCCTGAACCTGTTCTTCACTGTGGGTATCCTGACCAGTTTCCAAGCCTCACTGACACTGAGCGGTATCGCAGGTATGGTGCTGACATTGGGTATGGCAGTGGATGCCAACGTGCTGATATACGAGCGTACCAAGGAGGAAATGAAGGCCGGCAAGAAGGTGCGTGAGGCTCTCGCTGCAGGTTACAGCAATGCTTTCAGTGCTATCTTCGACTCTAACCTGACTTCTATCATCACAGGTGTTATCCTTTACTATTTCGGAACAGGTCCTATCAAGGGATTTGCTACAACCCTGATTATCGGTATCGTTGTCAGCTTCTTCACAGCTGTGTTCCTGACACGTCTGGTATACACTACAATGATGGCCCGTGACAAGTGGTTGAACTTGAAGTTCAAAACCCATATTGGCAACCTCCTCAGCTTCAAGGATCCTGCCTACAAGTTCATGAATGCCTACAAGACCAGCTTTACCATATTCGGCATTCTGGTTGCAGTTGCAATTGCCGGTATGACGGTACGTGGATTCAGCAAATCTATTGATTTCACAGGTGGTCGTAACTTTGTCGTCCTGTTTGAGCATCAGGTCAAGGCCGGTGACGCTAATGCCATTCTGGCAACAACATTCCCCGAGAGCAATACCAGCGCCATAGCAATCGGTACCGAAGGCAACAGCCTGCGCATAAGCACCAACTATCGCATTGCCGAGGAGAGCGTTGAGGTTGACAGCGAGATTGAGTCAAAGCTGTTTGAGGCCCTGCAGAATGGCGGTATGCTGGACAAGAACCTGACTTTGGAGCAGTTCATTAACCGTGACGAGCGTGCAGGTGGTAGTATTATCAGCTCACAGAAAGTAGGTCCTTCCATCGCCGAGGATATTACCCGAGGCGCCATCTGGAGCATAATATTTGCATTCGTTGCAATATTTGCCTACATCTTTGTGCGTTTCCGCAACCTGTCATTCTCTATTGGTGCAATCACTGCGCTGATTGTTGATATCCTGCTGATTTTGGGCGCCTATGCATTATGCTGGGGTTGGATGCCATTCTCTTTGGAGATTGACCAGACCTTTATCGGTGCTATTCTGACAGCTATAGGTTATTCTATCAATGACAAAGTGGTTGTATTTGACCGTATCCGCGAAAATATCGGGCTGTTCCCGAAACACGATCGCATGGAGTTGTTCAATACATCTGTCAACAGTACATTGAACCGTACAATCAATACATCTGTTTCTACATTCATTGTTCTGGCAGTCATCTTCCTGATTGGAATTGTCGGCGGCGGAGCAGGCTCTATCATCAGCTTCAGTTTTGCAATGATTCTTGGTGTAATCTTCGGAACACTGAGTTCTATCTTTGTTGCTGCTCCTGTTGCTTACCTGACAATGAGCAAGAAGAAATAGAATACACATTATATAATATATAGGCGCGCGTAACTTTATTGTGAAGCGCCTATATATGCCCCTGTAGTTAAATGGATAGAACGAAGGTTTCCTAAACCTTTGATCCGGGTTCGATTCCCGGCGGGGGTACTATTTTTATATGTCTAAAGTATGAATATTGAAGAGTTAAGCGAGGTCGTTGTACGATTCTCTGGAGACTCCGGTGACGGCATGCAGTTGGCCGGAAACATCTTCTCTACTATTTCCGCAACAGTAGGTAACAGTATCAGTACTTTCCCTGACTATCCGGCAGATATACGTGCCCCACAGGGGTCGTTGACTGGTGTCAGCGGTTTTCAGGTACATATCGGAGCAGACAAGGTCTACACGCCTGGCGATTTGTGTGACGTTCTTGTAGCAATGAATGCCGCAGCGCTGAAGACACAGCTGAAGTATGCCAAGTCGAATGCAACAATTATTATAGACACAGACTCCTTCGGTCCCAAGGATCTTGAAAAGGCACAGTTTCAAGGTGAGGATTATCTCGGCGAGATGGGCATTGATCCAGATCGTGTGATTTCCTGCCCATTGACGACTATGGTCAAGGATTGCCTTGCAGATACGGGCATGGACAACAAGGCTGTTATGAAGTGTCGCAATATGTTTGCATTGGGTCTGGTATGCTGGCTGTTTGACAGGGATTTGAATATTGCATTTAATTTCCTGCGTGATAAATTTGCCAGGAAGCCAAATATCGCTGAGGCAAATATCAAGGTCATTCAGGCAGGATACGACTATGGACACAATTCGCACTCAAGCGCACACAATGTCTACCGTATAGAAACAAAGGAAAAGGTTGCCGGACGCTATATGGACATTACCGGTAACAAGGCAACGGCCTATGGTTTCATCGCTGCTGCCGAGAAAGCAGGTCTTAAGCTGTATCTTGGTTCATATCCCATCACTCCTGCTACAGATGTCCTGCACGAACTCTCGAAGCACAAGTCATTAGGTGTAACAACGGTACAGTGCGAGGACGAGATTGCCGGATGTGCATCTTCGCTGGGCGCGTCATTTGCTGGAGCCCTGGCCGTCACCAGTACCTCGGGTCCTGGCATCTGCCTGAAGTCCGAAGCCATGAATCTGGCTGTTATCATGGAACTCCCATTGGTGGTCCTGGACGTACAGCGTGGAGGTCCTGCCACAGGTCTGCCGACAAAGTCCGAACAGACAGATCTCCTGCAGGTGTTGTTCGGCCGTAACGGTGACAGCCCTATGCCCGTCATGGCAGCTCTCTCTCCAACAGACTGCTTTGATGCCGCATATGAGGCCTCAAAGATAGCATTGGAGCACATGACACCTGTTGTCCTGTTGACCGATGCATACATTGCAAACGGTTCGGGCGCCTTCAGGCTGCCGGACCTTAAAGAATATCCAGCGATAAATCCACCATACGTTCCCGAGGAAATGAAGGGAACGTGGACCCCTTACATGCGTAAGGAAAACGGTACACGTTATTGGGCAGTACCGGGACGAGAGGGCTTTGAGCATATTCTCGGCGGACTTGAGAAGGACGACAAGACAGGCGCCATCTCTACAAATCCTGAGAATCACGATCTCATGACTCGCAAGCGTCAGGCAAAGATAGATGCAATACCAGTGCCTGACATTGTGGTGGAAGGTGACAAGGACGATGCAGAACTGCTTGTTGTAGGCTTTGGTGGAACATACGGCCATCTGCGTGCAGCAATGGATCAGATGCGTGCAGAAGGAAAGAAGGTTGCTCTTGCCCAGTTCCGTTACATAAACCCTCTGCCTGCCAACGCAGCAGAGGTTCTGACCAAGTATCCGCATGTAGTTGTTGCAGAGCAGAACATGGGACAGTTAGCTGGCTGGCTTCGCATGAAGGTTGATGGTTTCTGTCCGGCACAGTACAACGAGGTTAAGGGTCAGCCATTCAAGGTTGCCGATTTGGTTAAGGCATTTTACGCAATTATCAACAATTAAGGAAAAGGACAACAATTATGGCATATTCAGCTCAAGATTTCAAAAAGGGACAGCCACGTTGGTGTCCTGGATGTGGTGATCACTTTTTCCTGGCAAATCTGCATAAGGCAATGGCTGAGATAGGTGTTGCACCACAGGATATTGCAGTCATTTCAGGTATCGGCTGTTCCAGTCGTCTGCCACACTATATGGCAACGTATGGTATGAACACCATTCACGGACGTGCTGCTGCAATTGCAACAGGTTGCAAGGTTGCCAACCCTCGCCTGACCGTTTGGCAGATCAGTGGCGACGGCGATGGCCTGGCTATCGGCGGCAACCATTTTATTCATGCCAACCGACGCAATGTAGACCTGAACATGATTTTGCTTAACAATCGTATTTACGGTCTTACAAAAGGTCAGTACAGCCCGACATCTCCACGAGGATTTGTCAGCAAATCAAGCCCTTACGGAACAGTCGAGGATCCATTCCGTCCTGCAGAACTCTGTTTCGGTGCACGCGGTCATTTCTTCGCACGTGCTGTTGCTACAGATGCCCCCGGCACAGTTGAGATTCTGAAGGCAGCCTATAATCACAAGGGATCAAGCGTCTGCGAGATTCTGCAAAACTGCGTAATCTTCAACGATGGCTGTTACTCCAGTGTCTATGACAAGAAGGAGCGCGCCAAGAACGCCATATACGTCAAGCACGGTCAGCCGCTGGTATTCGGTGAAAACAACGAATACGGTCTTGTTCAGGAAGGCTTTGGCTTGAAGATCGTCGAGATTGGCAAGGATGGCATTACAATAGACGACATTTTGGTTCACGATGCACACTGCGAGGACAATACCCTGCAACTGAAACTCGCCATGATGGGGGATGGAGATGGTTTCCCGATAGCATTGGGAGTAATACGCGATGTCGAGGCTCCTACATACAACGATGCCGTAGAGGCTCAGATCGAGGAGGTGAAGGCTCAGAAGAAATACCATAGCTTTGCCGAATTATTGGAAACAAATGATATTTGGGAAGTACATAACTGACCGTAAATTTTATAATAGATATGAACTTTGTAGAAGAACTCACCTGGAGAGGCATGATTCACCAAATGATGCCCGGTACAGACAAGATGCTGGAAAGCGGACAGCAGACGGCATACGTGGGTATTGACCCCACAGCTGACAGCCTCCACATCGGTCATCTGTGCGGTGTAATGATGCTACGTCATTTTCAGCGCTGCGGTCATAAACCACTGGCATTGATCGGCGGTGCAACCGGTATGATCGGCGACCCCTCAGGTAAGAGCCAGGAACGCAATCTTCTTAATGAGGAGACATTGCGTCACAATGTCAAGTGCATAAAGGAGCAGCTTGCACGCTTTCTGGATTTTGACGGCGATGCACCAAACAAGGCGGAGCTGGTTAACAACTATGATTGGATGAAGGATTTCACCTTCCTTGATTTTGCACGCGACATCGGCAAGTGCATCACCGTGAACTATATGATGGCAAAGGACTCAGTAAAGCGTCGTCTGAACGGAGAATTCCAGGACGGTATGTCATTCACCGAGTTCACGTATCAGTTGCTCCAGGGATATGACTTTCTATACCTGTATCAGACAAAAGGCTGTAAATTACAGATGGGAGGCAGCGATCAATGGGGCAATATCACAACAGGAACCGAGCTGATACGCCGTAAACTGGGTAGTGAAAACGAGGCTTTTGCCCTAACCTGTCCTTTGATTACAAAGTCTGACGGCAGAAAGTTCGGTAAAACCGAAAGTGGCAATATCTGGTTGGATCGTAACCGTACAACTCCCTACGTATTCTATCAATTCTGGCTGAATGTGGCAGATGCCGATGCCGAGCGTTTCATAAAGATCTTTACATCCCTGGACAAGGAGACAATCGACGCATTGATCGAAGAACACCGTCAGGATCCTGGCCGCCGTATCCTTCAGAAGCGCCTGGCCGAGGAGGTTACCATACTTGTACATGGCCGTGAAGACTACGAGGCAGCAGTGGAAGCCAGCAACATCCTGTTCGGTAAGTCAACAAAGGAAAGCCTGCTGAGGCTGGACGAGAAGACTCTGTTGGATGTATTTGCCGGAGTTAGGAAATTTGAGGTCAGCCGTGAGCTGTTCCAGGGTGAGGGAGTCAAGGCAGTAGACCTGTTGGTAGAAAATGCGCAGTGTTTTGCCTCTAAAGGCGAGATGCGCAAACTCACTCAGGGCGGTGGAGTTTCAATCAACAAGGAGAAACTTGCAGCATTCGACAAGATGCTTACCGAGGCAGATTTGCTGGACGGTAAATACCTGCTGGCGCAGTCAGGCAAGAAGAACTACTTCCTATTGATTGTCAAGTAAAAAAATCCCCTAAAAGGTACGATATAAGAAATAATTTTGTACCTTTGCAACCGCAAATGAAAGTTCGCACGAACTATGATTTGCATAGGATTGGGCTATGGTGTAATGGTAGCACAAGACATTTTGGTCGTCTTAGTCCTGGTTCGAAACCGGGTAGCCCAACCACCGGCAAAGGGGATAGCGCTTCTATGAGAAGAAGTGTTCTCCCCTTTACCAATTAAAGAGCAGAAGGAAATAAGAGTTGAAAAAGTTATTGATTGAGACATACGGTTGCCAGATGAATGTTGCCGACAGCGAGGTTGTTGCTTCGGTGATGGTTATGGCAGGCTATGAGGTATGCGAAACCATAGATCAGGCAGACGCAGTATTGCTTAATACCTGTTCTGTACGCGACAATGCAGAACAGAAGATACTCTCGCGCCTGGAATTCATGCACAGCGTACAGCGCAAGCGCGGTGAGGGCCGTCGTCTCATTATCGGCGTAATAGGATGCATGGCCGAACGTGTCAAGGAAGAACTGATCGACAAACACGGAGTCGATCTTGTTGTCGGTCCTGACGGATACATGTCCTTGCCGGATATGTTCGCCCAAGTCGAGTGCGGGCATAAGGCAATCAACGTCGAGCTCTCCCTTACCGAGACCTATGGCGATGTGGTACCGCAACGCCTGCATACAGGACATATAGGCGGATTTGTAAGTATCACACGCGGCTGTAACAATTTCTGCCATTATTGCATTGTACCATACACCCGAGGCCGCGAACGTAGCCGTGACGTCGAGAGCATCCTCAGGGAATGCCGGGATTTGGCCGATCGCAATTTCAAGGAAGTTACACTGCTTGGCCAGAATGTCAATAGCTACCGGTGGACAGATAGCGATAGCGGTCAAAGCGTGGATTTCCCTTCGCTGCTTAGAAAGGTCGCAAGGGAAGTCCCTGGATTGCGTGTACGTTTCACAACATCACATCCCAAGGATATGAGTGATGAGACACTGCTCGTTATTGCCCAGGAGCCAAACGTATGCAAGCACATCCATCTTCCTGTACAGAGCGGAAGCAACAATATACTGAAGCTCATGAACCGCAAATATACACGCGAATGGTATCTTGACAGAATAGCAGCAATACACAAGATTATACCTGATTGTGCCATTTCAACCGATATATTTGCCGGATACTGCAATGAAACAGAGGAAGACCATCAGTTGAGCCTGTCGCTGATGAAGGAGGTCGGCTTTGACTCCGCCTTCATGTTCAAGTACAGCGAGCGCCCCGGTACATATGCCAGCAAGCATTTTCCTGACAACATACCGGAAGAGACGAAAATCCGCCGTTTAAACGAGCTTATTGCGCTACAGAACGAACTGTCGCATGAGAGCAACCAACGATGCATCGGGAAGGAATACGAGGTTCTTGTCGAAGGCGTAAGCAAGCGCAGCCGCGATCAGTTGTTTGGCAGGACAGAGCAAAACAAGGTAGTGATTATCGATCGGGGCAACCATCATATTGGAGATCGTGTTATGGTAAAAATTACCGAAAGTTCCAGTGCCACCCTTAAAGGAATAGCTATATGAGACACAAGACTATACTGCGATGGCAGGCAGTAACCAGCACAATAAGTGCAACAATGGTACTCGTTTTGCTGGGTATCCTTACATTGTTCGTACTCACTGCCAAGGAGATTCGTGACAGCGTTCGCGAGGACTTGACCGTAACAGTTGTCCTTGCCGATGGCATCAGGCCTTCAGAGGCACATATGTTAGAGAACAAGCTTATGAAGCGCAGATATGTTCACCACGTGACATTCATCAGCAGCGAGCAAGCCCTGAAGGAACAGGTCGAATCCATGGGAATCGACCCAAGCGAGTTTCTTGGTAGCAATCCCTTCTGCATTTCTATGGAGCTGCAGATGAATTCGGAATATGCCAATGCCGACAGCCTCAAGTGGATTGCAAATAAACTGCGTCACGAGCATGGAGTAACGGACGTCATTTATCAGAAGGACCTTGTAGACAGCCTTAATGACAATTTGCACAAGATAACAATTGTCCTGCTTGTCATTACCGCACTGCTGTCAATCGTAAGCCTCAGCCTGATAAACAACACTATCAGAATGAGTGTCTATAGCCGCCGTTTCGTCATAAACACCATGAAACTGGTAGGAGCCCGCTGGAATTTCATCCGTCGTCCCTTCATGCTCCGCGGTATGGCTATTGCAGTTGTTGCAGCAGCAATTGCCGACGCAATACTGTATGGAATCCTGTACTGGCTGAAAGGCAATGTACCAGGCATACTTCAATATATCACAGACGAGAATGTACTGTTGACAGGAGGTGTCGTATTAGGGTTCAGCATAGTTATAACGCTACTCTGCACATTTGCCAACGTAACACATTTCCTCAGAATGCGTGAGCACGACCTGTACAAGTAAATCGCAAGCTATAAATAATAAATACCAGATATGGAAAAATTTGCATTTGACAAGATAAATTACATCCTGCTGACCATAGGAATGATAATCATTATCGTCGGTTTCATCCTGATGAGCGGTAGCGGCAGTACCGAAGAATCGTTTAATCCCGATATTTTCAGTGACACACGTATCCGTACAGCACCGCTGGTATGCTTTGTAGGATTCATATTCATGATGTTTGGCATCATGCACAAGCCAAAGGGGAATTCATAGTTCACAATTTATTAAATCATAATTCATAATAATAATAATTCGTTATGGACTGGATACAAGCTTTGCTCATGGGTCTGATACAAGGACTTACCGAGTATCTGCCAGTCAGCAGCAGCGGCCACTTGGCAATTGCAGGCAACCTTTTCGGGTTAGGCGGAGAAGAAAACCTGACATTCACCATAGCCGTACATGTTGCTACTGTGCTTAGTACCATAGTCATATTATGGAAGGAGATTTGGTGGCTGTTAAAGGGACTTATAGACACCAATGCCCCATTGCTCAGCGATGAGCGTAAATACTGCCTGGCTATTCTTGTCAGTATGATACCCGTAGGTATTGTAGGCGTTTTCTTCAAGGACACTGTCGAGCAGATATTCGGCAGCGGTCTTGTCATTGTAGGATTCTGCCTGATAATCACCGCAGCACTGCTTACAATGAGCTACTACGCACGCCCACGTCAGAAGGAGAACATAGGAATCCTGGATGCATTCATCATTGGACTTGCACAAGCAGTAGCAGTAATGCCTGGACTGAGCCGTAGCGGTACAACTATTGCAACAGGACTATTGCTCGGTGACAAGAAGGAAAAGGTTGCACAATTTTCGTTCCTGATGGTAATTCCCCCCATTTTTGGTGAAGCACTCCTAGATGTATTGAAAGCCTTGAAACACGGCACCGAGGCTGCAGCAGGCAGCATTTCAATGACAAGCCTGACTATAGGCTTCGTTGCAGCCTTCATCAGCGGTTGTCTGGCATGCAAATGGATGATTTCCATAGTCAAGAAGGGTAAGCTTGTATATTTCGGCATATATTGCGCCATAGTCGGAAGCATTATCCTGGCAAGTACCATTATCTGATACATGGACTACAAGACTGGAGAAATACTGGCATTCAACAAACCACTCACCTGGACGTCATTTGCCCTTGTGAACAAGGTACGCTATCTGCTGTGCCGCCATCTTGAGCAGAAGAGGCTTAAGGTGGGACATGCAGGAACACTTGATCCGCTGGCTACCGGTGTATTGATTATCTGCACAGGAAAGGCAACAAAGCAGATTGACGTTCTCCAGGCTAAGACCAAAGAGTATGAAGCTACCCTCCAGTTAGGTTCGACAACACCCAGTTTCGATTTGGAAACCCCTGTAGATGCCACATATCCCACAAAACACATAACACGTGAACTGATCGACACAGCACTTAGGCAGTTCGTCGGTCGCATCGAACAGGTTCCGCCCACATACTCTGCATGCAAGGTAAACGGACACAGGGCATATGACCTGGCACGCAAGGGACAGGATGTCGAACTGAAGCCCAAGGTCCTTGTCATTGACAAGCTTGACGTCCTCGATTTCAATCCTGAAGCCATGACACTGGACATACGCGTAACATGCAGCAAGGGAACATACATCAGGGCATTGGCCCGCGATATCGGACAAGCCCTTTCCTCCGGAGCACATCTCATCAGGCTATGTCGTACCCGGGTAGGGGATTATACCCTTGATGACTGCGTTGAAATCGATGATTTCCCAGCGTGGCTTACAGACCATCCCCAAACAGAAAATAAAGAAATAACATAAATATGAAACTATCACAATTCAAGTACCGTCTGCCAGACGACAGAATAGCACAGTACCCCCGTTACTTTGAAGAAGGCGAGGAACGCCCGTATTTCACACGCGACGATTGCCGATTGATGGTTGTCCATGCAAAGAAAGGAATTATCGAGCATCGCGAATCATTCCGCGACATACTCAATTTCTTTGACGAGAAAGATGTGTTCGTCTTCAATGACACAAAAGTATTCCCTGCACGTCTATACGGCAACAAGGAGAAGACCGGTGCCAAGATCGAGGTTTTCCTGCTTCGGGAGCTCAACCCCGACATGCGTCTGTGGGATGTGCTGGTAGACCCTGCCCGCAAGATCCGCATCGGCAACAAACTATACTTCGGCGAGGACGACAGCATGGTAGCCGAGGTCATTGACAACACCACCAGTCGAGGCCGTACCCTACGCTTCCTGTACGACGGTCCGCACGAGGAATTCAAGCACGCACTGTATGCTCTCGGCGAAGCACCGCTGCCACGTGACATTATCAAGCGTCCGTCAGAGCCCGAGGACCTGGAGGATTTCCAGACGGTTTTTGCCCGTAACGAGGGAGCCGTTACAGCACCTACGGCTGGTCTGCATTTCTCTCCACAGTTGCTCAAGATGATGGAAATACGCGGCATCGAGCAAGCATTCGTTACCCTGCACTGTGGCTTGGGATGCTTCCGCAGCATTGATGTCGAGGACCTCACCAAGCACAAGATGGACAGCGAGGAGATGCACGTCAACGAGACCGCCTGCAACCTGGTAAACAATGCCCGTGACAACGGACACAAGGTCGTTGCTGTCGGAACTACCGTACAGCGTGTACTTGAGACAGCCGTAAGCACCGATGGTCACCTGAAACCCTTTGACGGATGGACCAACCGCTTTATCTTCCCCCCATACGACTTCCGCATAGCAGATGCAATGGTTGCCAATTTCTATCCTCCCGTCAGCACGCAGCTCATGCTTACATCCGCATACGGAGGATATGAGCTTGTTATGAAAGCATACAAGGAAGCAATGCGATACAACGAGAAAGACCCCAAGAGACGCTACCGTTTCGGTACGTACGGCGACGCAATGCTCATCATTAATGATTAAATCTGCAATAACAGGAATATATGACCCACAATCTCTATTTAGCCCTCGGAAGCAATCTGGGAGAGCGCGCGGACAATATCCGCAAAGCCCTTACCCTGATAGACGACAGGATAGGTTCCGTCTACCGTGTTGCCGATTTCATCGAGACGGAGCCATGCGGATACGAGAGCAAGAATGCATTCATCAATACTGCATGCCTCGTCCACACCATGATGTCACCGACACGCGTTCTGGAAGAGCTGCAGCAGATAGAAAAGGAAATGGGCCGCAAGAAGAAGAGTTCCAGGGACAAGGACGGCAAACCCGTTTATCACGACAGGATAATCGACATTGACATACTCATGTACGACCAGCTGGAGATCAATACCCCCGAACTCACCCTTCCGCATCCCCGCATGCACGAAAGGAATTTCGTCATGATTCCCTTGCAAGAGATATTAGAGAACTGATTACTTATGAAAGGTTATCTTTTTACATCCGAATCAGTGTCCGAAGGACACCCTGACAAAGTCGCTGACCAGATCAGTGACGCAGTACTTGACAAAATACTTGCCTTTGACCCACAGGCCAAAGTGGCATGCGAGACCCTTGTAACCACGGGGCAGGTTGTCCTTGCCGGTGAAATCAAGACCACAGCCTACGTAGATCTCCAGCGCATTGCCCGCGAGGTCATCAATCGCATCGGCTATACCAAGAGCGAATATATGTTCGAAGGAAACTCATGTGGTGTATTCAGCGCAATTCACGAGCAAAGCAGCGACATCAACCGCGGTGTAGAGCGCGAAAACCGCGAAAACCAGGGAGCTGGTGACCAAGGCATGATGTTCGGCTATGCCACAAATGAAACCGAAAACTATATGCCGCTGTCCCTGGACCTCAGCCACCGTCTCCTGAAGGAGCTCGCAGCAATCCGTCGCGAGGGAAAGGTCATGACATACCTGCGTCCTGATTCCAAAAGTCAGGTCACCATCCAATACGACGAGAACAACGTACCAGTACGTATCGACACCATTGTCGTCAGCACGCAGCACGACGAGTTCGCCTCTGACGAAGCCATGCAGCAGCAGATACGCAAGGATGTAATAGACATACTCATCCCACGCGTCAAGGCCACCATTCACAACCCCGAAATACTTGCCCTTTTCAATGACGACATCACATATCACGTCAATCCCACCGGCAAGTTCGTTATTGGCGGTCCTCATGGAGATACAGGTCTTACAGGCCGTAAGATAATCGTCGATACATATGGCGGCAAGGGTGCTCACGGTGGCGGAGCCTTCTCGGGCAAGGACCCATCCAAGGTCGATCGCAGCGCAGCATACGCAGCACGTCATATAGCCAAGAACATGGTCGCAGCAGGCGTAGCCGACGAGATGCTCGTACAGCTGTCATACGCAATCGGTGTAGCAGAGCCCGTAAGCATATATGTCCAGACATACGGCCGCAAGCACGTTGCAATGAGCGACGGCGAGATAGCACAGAAGATAGCACAGATCTTCGACCTGCGTCCATACGCCATCGAGCAGCGCCTGAAACTGCGCAATCCTATCTACGAGGAAACCGCAGCATACGGTCATATGGGCCGTGAACCCCGTGTGGTCACCAAGACCTTCGAGTCGAAATACAACAACGGAAACAAAACCGTTCAGGTCGAGCTCTTCACTTGGGAGAAACTCGATTACGTAAATCAAATCAAGCAGGCATTCAATCTGTAATCCATTATGGTAAAATCCATCTGCATATACTGCGCCAGCAGTAACCAGATACCAGGGAAATATTTCCAGGCTGCCCGTGAGTTAGGCAAACTCATGGGACAGCAGGGGATAACCCTTGTCAACGGAGCAGGCAACATGGGACTGATGCAGGCAGCCGCCGACGCATGCATGGAAGCAGGCGGGAAGACCATAGGCATTATCCCCGAATTCATGATAGCAGAAGGCTGGGATCACAAGGGAATGACGGAAATCATCCCTACAAGCAACATGCACACCCGTCAGGAACAAATGATGCTGCTCTCCGATGCAGCCATCGTTCTGGCAGGCGGATTCGGTACCATGGCAGAATTCTGCGAACTGGTTACATGGAAGCAGCTGGGACTCTACCTGAAGCCCATCATCGTCCTCAATACCGACGGATTCTACAATCCCCTCTTCGAGTGTATGAGGAAGGCCTCCAATGACAATTTCCTCCGCAAGGAGCACATGGAAACGTTCATAGCAGCAAGCACTCCGCAGGAAGCCCTGCGCCTGGCTATGGAAACCCCTTTGTGGGACCGCAGCGTACGCCGTTTCGCCAAAATCTGACACCATTCTTCCCAGTAAAAAAGAATGCTCACTACCACGAAAGACAGCATCGACAGCGCAGCATATACCCTGCCCTGTTACTGGAAACAGGGTCGTTTCCTGCAAGACCGGATGCTGCACCCCGAGGCCAGCGTACAACCCAACGGTTATGCTGCTGAGCATCTCGCTTACAGCATGAAAGGCGACGACGCCATCAACATCACGGTCATAGCGTGTTGTCTGGTCATCATGATACTGATACGCAAGACACGCACATTCCTGTCAGGACAGACACACGATTTCTTTCTCCCTACGCATCAGGAAAAGAACCTGCAGGGCACAACTACCGCTATAGAGCGCAGCATGCCCCTGTTTCTTGTCATAATACTCGGTATACTGGGAAGCATGCTTTTCTACTATTACCGGCAAGAAGTCCTCGGTACACGCATGCCGGGTAACATGCCGCCACATCCACTGATGTTCGCATGCGCAGGATGCATCTATGCCTATTTCCTTCTCAGGCATCTCCTGTATACTTTTGTCAACTGGGTGTTTTTTGATAAAAAAAACCGACAACAATGGTACAAGGCAAGCAACTATATCCTATACCTCGAAACATTAGCTGTCCTGCCCGTCACCCTGATGTGCATATACCTTGATTTATCACCCGTTTTCCCCCTGTCTGCAACCGCTTTCATACTCATTTCTGCAAAAATACTGCTTATCATCAAGACATACCAGATATTTTTCCCGAAATTGTATGGCATTTTACATTTATTGTCATACCTTTGTGCCCTCGAAGCCATACCACTCCTTGCACTGTGGGGCGCAATGAATGGTATTGCCGACGCACTGACAGTATAAACAGACACTAAGACAACTGAAAAAATTATGATAAAGAAGATTTTGGTTTCGCAGCCCAAGCCATCATCAGATAAATCTCCTTATTATGACATTATGCGCAAGCACGGAGTGGAAATTGTCTTTCACCCCTTCATCAAGGTACAGGGCCTCACTCCACGCGAGTTCCGTGACCAGCATATAGACATCTCCCAGCATACAGCTGTCATTTTCACCAGCCGTCATGCAATCGACCATTTCTTTCAGTTGTGCCAGCAGATGAGGGTTGATATTCCCGATGACATGAAATATTTCTGTATCACCGAGACTATCTCCCTTTACATACAGAAATACGTCCAGTACCGCAAGCGCAAGGTATTTTTCGGTGAAACCGGCAAGATTGACGACCTAATGCCATATATCCTGCGCCATAAGACAGAACGCTACTTTATACCGCAGAGCGATGTGCACAACACATCCTTCGCACAGCTCCTGAAGCAGAAGAACATCAATTTCACAGAAGGCATAATGTATCGTACTGTCAGCAACGAGATACCCAAGGACGAGCCTTTCGACTACGATATGCTCGTATTCTTCAGCCCCAGCGGTATACAGTCGCTGCTTAAGAATTTTCCCGACTATCAGCAGGGTGATACGCGCATAGCCTCCTTCGGTCCAGGTACGGCACGCAGCATATGCGATGCAGGGCTGCGCCTCGACCTTCAGGCCCCCACACCACAATACCCCAGCATAACAGCTGCACTCGATGCCTATATCAAAGAGCAGAACAATGCCCAGGGCTAACAGCCTTCCCAAAAGCCAGCGGCTCACGGGACGTACCGCCGTCAGCCAACTCTTCCAAAACGGTAATTCCCGCAGCATCACCTGTCACCCGATACGCGCCGTGTACAGGCCCAATGACCAATTGTGCCACCGCATGCTTGCCACCGCGTCCAAGCACCATTTCCGCCATGCAGTAGACCGCAACCGCGTCAAGCGCCAGATACGCGAAGCCTACCGTCTTAACAAGCACATCCTGCAGGATATGGGAACACATCTGGACATAGCATTCATCTGGCTCTCCAACCATCACAAGGACAGCCAGGTCGTAGCATCCAGCATACAAAACATCCTCAACAAGATATACACCACCACATGCATATCCTCAGGACAATCATAACGGGCCTGCTCATACTGCCCATACGATTCTACCAGCGCTGCATATCGCCCATTACACCGCCATCATGCCGCTTCACACCCACATGCAGCCAATATGCCGTAGAAGCCCTTCGCAAGCATGGCCCCATCCGCGGAACCTGGCTTGCAATCCGCCGCATCCTGCGCTGCCACCCTTGGGGAGGCCACGGTTACGATCCTGTACCATAGGACGCAGAATGGAGCAATAAAATCCACTTTGCGTAAATTTCTTGCCTTTTTTATATACTCTGCGTCAAAATTTGCCAGGTCATATTTCTTAGGTTATAATCTTTGTTGTATTTTTATGCACACAAAACCGAAGATTAACCTTAAAAAAATATGGCTATGAGAAACAGATTGTTTCAATATTGGTTTTCACAATATGAGAAGAAGGAGGAGTACACCTTTTTATCTTCGTCTGTGATTGACGAAGAGGGTGTAGTTAACTATGCTACAATCATAGTAAAGAACAGCAACCCTTATCTGGCAGATGCTGTAAGAGAGTTTACAGAAACGATACAAATGTTTAATAGGAAACCGTGAGTTTATCCATACGAAGGTTTGTCTGAGTTGTCGTCTTAATAGTTTTTTTCTTTGTTTTGGAGATTTAGTAAACTTCAACTATGACAACTGGGACAACATTTTATGATTTAACAAAAACCGAGAAAACCCTTTGCTATACGTGTCAGGCTGTCGCCTGTACGAGGCACGATATGATGCCTTTGCTTGTAAGCGAGCTTACAGCCAAACTCATCATACCATTCCTCAGCGCCCTTTGCGCTCCCACGTACAAAAAAGAAAAACCCTGCCCCTGGGGCAGAAAAACCTTAAAAGGCCGTTATTGTGTTGGTGGCAATATCAAGGTGATACTTTTCGCACTGATCCTTTATTGGCGCGAAATTATAGAGTATGCCAAAGGGAGTCTTCGACAGACGCATATAGTTCCATAACTGCTGACGCTGCTCTACCCCGAGAGAGGAGATGGCCTTACATTCTACAGCGACATCGTTTAGGCATAGGAAGTCTATGTAGTGCTTATGTTCTAAAGGCTTGCCATGAAACATGACCTTGAAATAATACTCTTTTTGAAATGGTATAGACTTTTCTTCTAAAGCTATCTTTAGTGCCTCTTGGTATATGTATTCATTAAGCCAAGGTCCCATCTCTCTGTGAACTGTCTGACAGCATCCAAGAATATCGTAGATGTATTTTTTCCACGCTGCCGCTTCTTCTGGACTGGCACTTTTACAATCTATGTTTATCATGTTTCAAGTTTTTTATGATAACGCTAAGAAGCCATACTTATTGCATTCAGCAGA
>OMQX01000071.1 GCA_900313335.1 uncultured Prevotellaceae bacterium | reverse complement strand
GCTGCGCCTCACTTGCAGGAATATAAGCCGAATGTGGATCCAGTTCTGCCAGTATCTCTGGCATTGCATCCTCGACAAGACTGTTCATGTCCACCGTGTCAACATAATTGTTGTCAATAAGCTGCAACAAATAGTTCAACTTATTGCTTCCAGTATTGATGATATTCAGTCTGTTACCGCCAAAGTGCGTCGCAAAAAACGAACCTAGGTATAGACCTATGACCATGCTTATGGCCAGGAGCAGGGGAAATATTCTATGCTTTTTCATTGTTTTCAAAAGGAAGGAATTCAACCATGATTCCGGCGCGGCGCAACAAGTCTATACCGTCGCTTAGACGATAATCCCTGGCATATACCACACGCTTTATTCCCGACTGTATTATCAGTTTGCTGCACTCGATGCAAGGCGAATCGGTAACATACAGCGTAGCACCGTCCGAATTGTTGCCGCTGCGTGCAATCTTCGTTATGGCATTTGCTTCGGCATGCAGCACGTACGGGAACGTCACATCGTTCTCCTCGCAGATGTTGGGAAAACCGCTCGGTGTGCCGTTGTAGCCATCCGATATTATCATCTTGTTCTTGACAATCAAGGCACCCACCTGCCGGCGCACACAATAGCTGTTCTCGCTCCATATTTGCGCCATACGCAGATATCTGCGATCCAATATACTGTTGTCTTTCATATCATTTATCCTTTATACCGTTACGTTCCAGCAATGCATCAATTGTAGGCTCACCCCCCTTGAAGTTCCTGTACAGGACCATAGGATGCTCACTGCGTCCGCGTGACAATATCTCACGACGGAAGCGGTTTGCCGTTTCACGGTTGAATATACCCTCCTTCTGGAATACGCCAAAAGCATCTGCATCCAGCACCTCGGCCCATTTATAGCTGTAGTAACCAGCAGCATATCCTCCGCTCATGATGTGCCCGAAACGCACACTCATGCAGCTATCCTTCAGTGACGGCAGCACCATTGCGCGCCTCCATGCCATTTGCTCATATTCACGGATATCAATATCCTCGGGCAACGGCTCCTGCCGCATGTAGTATGCCATATCCAGCAGACAGAAGCTCACCTGACGGCAGCATGCATATCCACACTGGAAGTTGCGTGACTCGCGTATACGCTCAATCAGCTCCATCGGCATAGGCTCGCCAGTTTCATAATGCCGTGCAAAAGTCTTCAGGAACTCCGGCTCTATGGCATAGTTCTCCATGAACTGGCTCGGAAGCTCCACGAAATCCCAGTACACATTCGTACACGATAGAGCCTCGAACCTCACATCCGAGAATGTCGCATGCAGCGCATGCCCGAATTCATGCAGGAACGTCTCCACCTCGCCCAATGTCAGCAAAGAAGGACGTTCCTTCGTAGGTTTCGTCAGGTTCATCACGATGCTGACAATCGGACGTACGTTCTCCCCGTTCTCCTCAATCCACTGCTCACGGTATGTCGTCATCCATGCTCCCGACTGCTTGTTCTCGCGAGGATGGAAATCAGCCAGCAGCACAGCCAGGAAACGACCGTCACCGTCCACGATGCGATACGCATCCACGTCAGGATGATATACCGGAATGTCATCAGCCTTCTGGAACGATATCCCGTACAGGCGCTGTGCCAGCCCGAAGACACCCTCCTTCACACGCTCCAGCGGCAGATACGGACGTAGCATCTCGCTGTCGATGTTGAAACGGCGCATCTTCAGCAGATAGCCGTAATGGCTGAAGTCCCACGGCTCCAGCTTAAAGTCCTCACCCTCTATTTCACGTGCCAGCTCCTCTACGTCAGCAACCTCCTCCTTCGCAACAGGCATATAAGCCTCCAACAACCGGTCCATCAGCTCCATCACATGCGCAGTATCACCAGCCATGCGACGCTCCAGGACAAAATCAGCATAAGTCCTGTGCCCCATGATTTCCGCCAGCTCCAGGCGCAGGTTCACGATACGCCGCACAATGGACATATTGTTGTTCCCGTTGTCATGAGTACATATCGTGTTCATCGCATTGTACAACCTCTCGCGCAGGTCGCGACGCTCGCTGTATTGCATGAACGGACCATAGCTGGGAGCCTGCAGGGTAACCACCCATCCCTCCAGATTACGCGCCTCGGCCTCCTGACGGGCAGCAGCAACCGCACTCTCGGGCAAACCCTTCAGGTCAGCCTCGTCCGTCAGATGCATCGTAAACGCATTTGTGTCGTGCAGTTCATTCTGCGAGAATTGCAATGTCAGCATCGACAGTTCCGTACGTATCTCGGCAAGATGCTCCTTCTTATCCTTCGGAAGATCGGCACCCGCACGCAGGAAACCGTCATATATCTTCTCCATCAGCAAACGCTCCTCGCTGTCCAGCACATCACGCTTCTCCCATACACGCTTTATCCTCTGGAACAAAGCCTCGTTCATCGTTATCGCATTGCTATGCTCGCTCAGCAGCGGAGACATCTTCTGCGACAGCTCCTCCATTTCAGTACTGTTGCAAGCACTTAGCAAGTTAAAGAATACACTGGTCACATTCTCCAGCATTTCCCCCGTCTTTGGCAATATAGTATTCTCGAACGTAGGCTCCTCGGGATTGCCCACCAATGCATCTATAGCCTCGCGCTCACGGCGCATGCCCTCCAGCATTGCCTCCTCGTAATGCTCAAACCTTATCTTGTCAAAAGGCGGAACCTCGTGAGGCGTTCCGTATGTCCTGTTATAGAATGGATTATTCGTCATCTGTATTTCCGTTTGTCATTTCAGGAACACAATCCTCTCCCTCTTCATCCGTATCTTTCCCTCGTCCTGCATCCTGTGCAAGGTACGTGATACGTTCAGACGTGTTTCCCTTACGATGTCCGCCAGTTTCTCCAGCTTTATGTTCAGTACCTTCTCACCCCCTGCATTCAGCTGTATTCTGCGTACAAACCCCATTATATGCTCTTCCACCGTCGACGTTATGCAGTCCAGGGCCGCCATGTTCCTTTTCTCCAGACGCGCAGCCATGCGTCCCAGCAAGTTGATGCGGAATATCTCGTTCTGCATCAGGGTCCTCATCACATGCTCGCGGCTTACGACCAGCATCCTCGCATCCGTCGTCGCCCTGTAACTGCGGGCATAACGCTGACTCAGGCTCCACACCGCTTCCTCCTCAATTACCTGCCCCGCGCTGATAGTCTCATACAGCTCCCAATCACCGGTTTTCAGGCAGCACTCCATTTCCCCCTCCATCAGCATGGCAAGCGTCCTGCAATATTCCCCCTGGCCGATTACCACACCCTCGTCTCTCTCCACCGATACGATTCGCATTACATGCCTCTCCTGCCAGTCCAGAAGAACGTCGGCACCGATACCTTGCAGGAGGGGTAGGGAAGAGAGCAATGAGTAATACATATCCGTTTCCGTAGTCAGTCAGGTCACCTATTCAATATTCGTCCACGTCCTGTAGTTACCCTTGTCGTCGGCATATATGAAATACGCCCTCAGCTCGGGATGAGCCCTCAGCACCCTCTGCGCCTTTTCCAGCCCCAACACCATGAAGCTTGTAGCATATCCGTCAGCCATCGCACATGAAGGCGCCAGGACTGTGCTGGACAGGATGCTGTGCTGTACAGGATAGCCCGTCTTCGGGTCAATCGTGTGCGCCACTTTGCGCCCGTCCTTCGTAATGTAGAAGTTACGGTAGTTGCCGCTTGTAGCCATCGCCGCCTCGTGCACCTCCATCGTCTTCTGTATCTCGTTGTTCTGGCTCGTGCTGTCCTCCACCGGGCGGTTAATCCCAATCACCCACGCCTTGCCGTTAGGATTGTTGCCCGCAGTTACGATCTCACCCCCTATTTCCACCATGAAGTTCTTGACTCCATGTTTCCTCAGCACCTCAGCCACCTGATCCGACCCGAAGCCCTTCGCAATAGCACTCAGATCCATTACCATGCGTTCATCCTCCTTGACAAACACACCGTCCTTCAAGCTTATGCGCTTCCATCCTACCAGCTCCCTCAGGCTGTCCACCTGCGCCTCGTCGGGCAGAGCACCGCTTTTGAACCCGAAGCCCCATGCATTCACAAGGGGAGCCACCGTAATGTCAAAGGCACCGTCTGTCGCGTCAGATATCTGTCCGGCCAAAGTAAACACCCTTGTCAGCAGACTGTCCGTATGCATGTCCTCACCACTGTTTATCCTCGCAAGCGTACTCCTGGGATTGAACATAGACAGCGAAGCATCCACCCCGTTTACGGCATCCATTATCTCCTTGTGCAAGTCACGCTTCGCCTGATACGTAGTATGCATTATCGTACCGAAGACCACATCCTCCGTTTTATAGAACCTCTCACTTCCGGACTCAGTCCCCTCACCCCTGCTGTCGTTACGCGTTATCGCAGCATAGTATGTCCCTGCAATCAAGAATAGCAGGAATGCCGTCTGAGCAAAAATCTTAATTCTCCTGTTCATCTGCTAACGTCCTTTCTTCATGCTGCGGCCAAACTCAAATATAATGTTTGCCGTACCGCCCCAGCAGTTATTCCCCGTAATACCATATCCCGGTATATACCACGGCTGCCCATATTCATAGTGATCCTTCGTAAACAGGAACTTGTACCTGCCATTCCAGCCAATACGTATGAAGCTCCATATCTTGGCCTCGAATCCCAGTACCGCCTCACCCCATACAGCCGAGCCCGACAAGTCCTTCATGTCCACAGGTGCAGGCACTTTCCATACAGGATCCTCCTGGTCAGGATTAGAATAATCATACGAGAAGCTCGAGTACCCCACACGGAAACCCACCATGAAACGGTTACTGCGGCGCTTCTTGTTGCAGTTTATGTCAAAACCGCCGCGGAAATAAGGCGCCGAAGTATGGAAGCTGTTGTCCGTCGTATATCCTGTACGTGTACTCGTACCCACGCCGAACTCAAATATCGGGAACACCTTCTCCTTCAGGCTCAGACGTCCCATTACCTCAAACTGCGACCAAGTCGAGCCGGCAGCCTTCATTACCAGGCCTACCACATCACCCCCAAACGCAAACCCCGACAGGAAATAGTTCTTCTCCTTGGCAGGCTCCACCCATTTCGTAGGGATAATCTTGCCCCTGGCGTCACGCTTTATACCCAGCGAATCCACAGTATAGAACACCGTATCAGCCACAGCCGCCGAATCAGCATCCAGCGGCCTCTGTGCCCATCCCCCCACGGTCACAAGCAATAATATAAGCAATAAACCCCTTCTCACTGATCCACGTCCTCTAATCCCTGATATAGATCCTCAGATGAATGACATCCTCGAATCCCACTTTCCTCTCCACGATCCTCACACTGTCTATCCACTCGTCACTGCAATACGCATCGTTAATCGTATGCATGACACGAGTTGGGCAGTCCGGCGACTCAAAATACTGGTAGTTGTCCTTCTTTACTATCAGGGAGTCCGTTTCAACATAGTCCTCGCCCGAGTGACGCAGCAGAAACGTATCGGCATCCATCATATAGCTCATCGGCAGCTCCACCTCATACGCCATCATTTTCCTGTTCAGCAGGATACTGTCCGTACCCGCCGCAGTTACTGTAAGCGAGTCAGGCAGATAACACGTATTCCCCGAGCTGTCGTAAAACTGAAACCTCAGCTTTACCGAACTCGTTCCGGTACAGTCCAGCAAGTCACAGCCACACAGCAAGACAGCGCACGGCAGCAACGCCAGCCAATATATATATCTGCGAAGCATCAGCATTTTGTACGGATGTGATACTTGTTGCGCTCCTGACTGTTACGGCTTACCAGTTCGCCCAGGAAACCCGCCACAAACAGCTGAGTACCCAGTATCATCATTGTCAGTGCGATGTAGAAATACGGCATGTCGGTCACCAGAGGGCAGGGGATACCCGCGCTCAGGCACCACAGCTTCCTGCCGCCTACAGCAATCACCGCCAGGAAACCCACCATGAACATCAGCGTACCTATAAAGCCGAATATATGCATGGGCTTCAGGCCGAAGCTGTCGATGAACCACAAGCTTATCAGATCCAGGTAACCGTTCACGAAACGGTTCCATCCCATGAACTTGCTCTTGCCAAACTGCCGTGCCTGATGATGAACAGGCTTTTCGCCAATCCTGCTGAATCCCGCATTCTTCGCCAGATATGGAATATAACGGTGCATCTCGCCATACACCTCTATGTTCTTCACGACCTCCAGACGGTACGCCTTCAGGCCGCAATTGAAATCATGCAAGTTCTTGATGCCGCTCACCATGCGGGCAGTAGCATTAAACAGCTTTGTAGGTATGGTCTTGCTCAGCGGATCACCCTGCTTGCGGTTCTGCTTGTAGCCGCTCACCAGGTCGTACCCGTCCTCCATAATCATACGGTACAGCTCCGGTATCTCGTCCGGGCTGTCCTGCAGGTCGGCATCCATCGTAATCACCACATTACCCTGTGCAGCCTCGAAACCGCAATACAGCGCAGGACTCTTGCCATAGTTGCGGCGGAAGCAGATACCATGCACCGTTTCGGGATACTCCTCGTGCAGCCTCTCTATCACCTGCCACGAGGAATCCGTCGAGCCGTCGTTCACAAAGATAACCTCATATTTGAACTTGTTCTCATCCATTACACGCTGTATCCACTCCAGCAACGGACGCAGGCTCTCCTCCTCGTTCCACAAGGGAATGACAACAGATATATCTTTAGAATTATTCATAGTCTGAAACTATATAATATATGCTTTTTGCGCGACAAAGATACAAAAACTTCCCTAAAATAAATTATGTACACTCCCGTATTCAGCCATTTTTTACACAAAAAAGCAAAAAAACTCAGCTAATATTTGCAACATTCACCAAAATGTCATACTTTTGCAAACGCAAACAAGCAATACGGGTAAGTCCTGTACGGCATGCTCCCTCGGAATTCCCCCAGGGCTTGACCGCAGCAAGGGTACTTGGTTGTAGCGGCGCGATATAGATCGCTTACCCACCCGCCTCTTTAGCTCAGTTGGCCAGAGCACGTGATTTGTAATCTCGGGGTCGTTGGTTCGAATCCGACAAGAGGCTCAGAAAAAGAATAGCAGGAGAATCATCTGAAAGGTTATTTTCAAAGGATTTTCCTGCTAATTGTTTTAAGGGAGATACCACATACATATACAACTATGAAAAAGAACATTCTCAAAGCGACAGCCAGCGTACTGTGTGCTGCGGCCATTACAGCATGTGCACCGGTGCCAAGTAATCAAATCGATGCTGCTGACCAGAAGGCACGGACCGCAATCCCTGCCGACAGCATCATACAGCTCACAGAGCCCGACAAAACACTTGATGTGACCCTCATGCAAGCACTCGGTGACCGTAAGTCGCAGAGAGAATTTTCCGACTCACTCATCTCACTCGAGGAGCTCTCGTCACTCCTCTGGGCCGCCAACGGCATCAACCGCGAGGACGGAAAGCGCACAGCCCCGTCCGCCGTCAATTCCCAGGATATAGACATCTATGTCTGCACCGCCGACGGAGCCTACCTCTACGATGCCAGTCAGAGCCGGCTTGTACGCATAACTACAGAAAACCTGTGCCCTGCAATATGCGGACAGCAGCAGCTTGACGCCCCCCTGTTCCTTGTCATGGTAGCAGATCTGTCACGCTATCCCGAAGGCCTCGCCTCACAGCGCGAGGTGGTAGAGAAACTTGCCTGCATGGATGCCGGCTATGTATCAGGCAACATCTGCCTGTATT
>OMQX01000070.1 GCA_900313335.1 uncultured Prevotellaceae bacterium | reverse complement strand
TCCTTGTCTGGTTCGATAAGGTCCAGAAGAAGGCGGAACAGTGTACTCTTGCCTGCGCCGTTGTTTCCGACGAGTCCCAAAATCTGTCCTTGTGGTATCGTGAAATTGTCAATATCGACAGCTGTCTTGGGACCGAATGTCTTGCGGATATTATAAATCTGTATCATTGCTGTATTTCAAAATATTAGGTGTTCTTTGTCAGGCGGAAGCCTTCCATGTTGTGATAGCGTCGTGCAATGAAGCGGTTGTATATGTTGCGCAGCCACATCTGGTGTGTCGCTATGCCTGCAATACCGATTATCATCAGTACGACGTACCCCCATGGGTCTCCGACAAGCAGTATCATGAGCTTTTCGAATCCAATGGGAAGGAAAAGCACAAGGAAGCTTACGATGTTTTGCACAGTATTGCCTTGTTTTCCTGTAAGCTTCTGGTTCAGCGGCAATGTATTGCAGTTGTATACTGCCAGCTGGAATATCATGGGGTAGAGTGCTCCAGCTGTGAACAGCAGGTAGCCAATGTTCATCCAGATGCTAATCTTGCCTATGACTATGGACGGGATAAGCAGTATTATGGGAACAAGCAGTAGCAGTACGTTGAAGTAGTACTTGGCACGCAACAGCTCGTAGATGCTTTCACGGCGTGACATGAGCCCGTCCATGTAGTTGCCTTCGAAGCACAGGATGGTAATCAGGGTCATCATTCCCAGTACGATGTAGTCATATAGGCAGATAAAGGAGGTCATGAACGAATTGTCATATGTACTGGTGAAGTCCAGTATCAGGCTGAGCATCAGCATGGCTCCCAGTCCTACAAAGAACTGCATCCGGACCTGGCGGTTGCGCAGGCGCAGCTTGATCTCCATCTTGAGGTATTCGCCCAGTGCCCCGTAGCGGTTGAGCCAGTTGATGGATGTGGTGTTGCTTACCTTGACGTTCTCCTGCTTGCCGACCTCGTGGTAAAGCATACGGCCCTGAATGCGGAAATTGATACAGTACAATGCTGCTATTATTGCGATGACGGCAAGATATGGCCATGCATACCAGCGTGCAAAGTCGTACATCATGACCGTACTGAACATGTCAATGTCATGCTTCCAGTGTGTCATGGGTTCCCAGAAGGACCAAGTGTTGGGCTCTAGTATCAGGAACGAGAGAAGCAGCAGGTGTACGGCAAGGGGCACGAGCGACCATGCTATATTCTTCATGCACATTGTGCGTGTGAGCATGTACAGGAAACTGTTGGCAACAATCAGCAGCCACCATCCCAGCCACCATCCTGCCAGCGCAGACCATCCCAGCAGATGCGGGATGGTAAAGAGTCCGAACGGAACGAGCATGAAGCCCCAGAACAGGTTGCCCCAGCTGAGCGCTGCCCGTATCAGGTAGACGTTGAGCAGGAAACTGCGTCGTATTGGCAGCAGCCTGTATGGTTTGACCTGATGTGCTGGTGTTTCCTGCAATGCAAACCTGCACCAGAAATCACACACTAGCAGGATCAGGGCAAAGCCGTCCAGGACGTGGAATGCTGCAACGCCGTTGTACATGCCGCTGAAGCCCATGGGCAGGGTAATGCCCATGAGCAACAGGATGGCGGCATAGTATGCGAACATGAACCATATCAGAATCTTCATGAACAGATTCTTCTGGAACATGGGGTGACGCTTGTCGTGCAGGTTGTCGTTCTGCCGGATCAGCTTATATAATTTGTATTTGGTCATACAAATAACTAACGGATGTTGGGATCAAAAGGAATTCGTGCCTGGATGGCAGACTGTCCCTGCAGTGAGCGCAGCAGGCGCAGGGCATCGTAGTTGGTGCCAAGCATATCCTTCATCTGGCTCTCCAGGTAGGATGACTTGTGGTCGTTGAACATTGCCTCGAACCAGCTCTCTGAAGCAGGGTAGCGTCCTACGCTGTATTTCTCGGTCTTGGCAAGTTTTGCTGCAGCCTTGATTGCATCGTTCAGATCACCTATCTTGTCTACGAGACCTATCTTGACTGCCTGTTCGCCAGTCCATACACGTCCCTGTCCGATGCTGTCTACCTGAGCGGTGGTCATCTTGCGGCCAAGTGCAACGCGCGAGAGGAACAGACGGTAGCCTTTCTCTACGTGTGCTTGGACAAGTGCGCTTTCCTGCTGGTTGAACGGACGGCCTGTTGCACCGAAGTCACTCAGCTGGTTGGTCTTGACGCAGTCGAAATGCAGACCCAGCTTGTCGGTGAGAAGCTCACTGGCATCAGGAATCATACCGAAGATGCCTATGCTGCCCGTAAGTGTTGATTTCTCGGCAAATATCTTGCTTGCTCCGCAGCTTATGTAATAGCCGCCGCTGGCAGCCATACCGCCCATGGAAACGACAACGGGCTTCTTCTCGGCAAGGAGTGTTATCTCGTGCCATATCTGTTCGCTGGCATATGCACTGCCACCAGGTGAGTTGACGCGAAGGACTACTGCCTTGACATCGTCATCCTCGCGCAGTTCCTTCAGGTCGCTGACTACTGTCTTGCCTACAATCTGATGTTCATCCTGTATGCCTGACGGGGCGATATCTACGATTTCGCCGTATGCGTAGTAAACTGCAATCTCGTTATCTTCCTTCTCGGCCAGGGTCTCGCTGTTGGCTACGTCCTGGATGCTTACGAAGTTGATATCGTCGTCATCGTCCAGGTTCAGCTTGTTGCGCAGTACGTTACGTACGTCGCTGATGTAGCAGAGCTTGTCGACCATACCTGCCTTCAGTGCGTCAGCAGGGTCTGTGAATACAGTCATGGTGTCTGCCATGCTGTTCAGCTGCTCAACCTTGAATTTGCGTGATGCGGCAACGTCCTGGAGCATGGTGTTCCATATACTGCCCAGGTAGCTTGTTACCTGCAGGCGGTTAGGCTCGCTCATCTGTGTCTGTGTGAATGGCTCTACGGCACTCTTGAATGTACCTACCTTGAAGACCTGCATGCGTACGCCTATCTTTTCCAGTGTCTCCTTGAAGAAGATGGGCTCACTGGCCATACCGCTCCAATCCAGCATGCCTATCGGATTGAGCATGATGGTGTCTGCTGTAGAGCACAGATAGTATGCGCCCTTGGTATACGTGTCACCGTATGCCATTATCCACTTGCCGCTCTTCTTGAATTCGAGCAGTGCATGGCGCAGTTCTTCCATCATGGCAGGCGTTGCTGCAAGAACACCGCCTTCCAGATAGATACCCTGGATCTTGTCGTTCTTGGCAGCCTTGCTGATGGCTTCCATAGCCTGGTCAAGACCGATTGTAGTTACCTCGTCGCCGGTAAGCATTGCAAGAGGGTTTTCCTCTCCGGCACGTTCCTCGATTGTGCCCTGCAGCTTGATGCGCAGTACAGAGTTCTCGTCAATACTGGTTGTGGCTCCACTGCTTGCAATCATACCTGCAAATGTTACAATGGAGATAATGGTGAATACTATGCAAACCAAAATCAGACCTACTACAGTAGCAAGAACTTGTTTCAAGAATGAATTCATAGTTTCAGTTTTTTTATGTGTTTATGTATTTATGACTTATCCTTTCAGGGACTTTATGGTTTCCTGCAGGGCTGCTATCTTGCTCTCGGCATCGGACAGCTTCTTGCGCTCGAGCTCTACAACCTGTGCAGGTGCGTTCTGCACGAAGCGTTCGTTGCTGAGTTTCTTCTCGATACCTGTCTTGAAACCCTGCAGACGCTGTATCTCGGCTTCTGCCTTGCGTATCTCGGCATCAGCGTCGATAAGTGAGCCCAGAGGCACTGCATACTCGTCAGTACCTACCAGGAATGACTGTGTTCCCTCGCTCTTCTTGTCAACCAGCTTGATTTCGCTCAGCCCAGCCATCTTGATGATGGTGTCGCTGAGTAAAACCGCTACGCCGTCGGCAATCTGCGGAGCTTCCAGTACGAGCGGCTCGCGTGGCGGGATGTTCTTCTGCTGACGTACGGCACGTACACCCGAGATGACCTGCTTGCCCTGCTCGTATATTGCAATGAGCTTGGCATCCAGTTCGCTGGGGGCATCCAGCTTCAGTGTGCTGACCATGATGCTCTCACCGTCCTTGCGCTCTGTAATATGCTGGTATAGTTCCTCGGTGATAAACGGCATGAACGGATGTATGACCTTCATTAGCTGCTCGAAGATGTCCAGTGTTGCATCCAGAGTCGCCTTGTCCAGCGGTTTGGAGCAGTTCTTCTCGCGGTCGTATTCGGGTTTGATCATCTCCAGATACCAGCCGCTGAACTCGTCTGTGAACAGCTTGAATACTGCCATTAGGGCCTCGTTCAGTCTGTACTTGCTGTACAGGTCGTTTATTTCTGCTACGTCGGTGCGTATCCTGGCCTGCATCCATGCGATGGCATGACTGTTGAGCGAAGACTGTTGGATGTCTGCGCTTTCCCAACCCTTGATCAGGCGGAATGCATTCCACATCTTGTTGCAGAAGTTACGGCCCTGTTCGCACAAAGCCTCATCGAACAGGATATCGTTGCCTGCAGGTGCTGCCAGGAGCATGCCCATGCGTACGCCGTCTGCTCCATATTTGTCAATCAGGCCTATGGGATCGGGGCTGTTGCCCAGCTGCTTGCTCATCTTGCGTCCCAGGCTGTCGCGTACGATACCGGTAAAGTATACGTTGCGGAAAGGAACGTCGCCCAGATATTCCTCACCTGCCATAATCATGCGTGCCACCCAGAAGAAAATGATGTCGGGACCTGTAACTAGGTCGGCAGTGGGGTAGTAGTATCTGATTTCCTCGTTGCCGGGATTGTTAATGCCGTCAAACAGGGATATAGGCCACAGCCATGAGGAGAACCATGTATCCAGGGCATCCTCGTCGTGACGCAGGTCTGCTGCCGTTATGTGGTTGCCAAACCGCGCCTTGGCCTTTGCAAGTGCCTCGTCGGCATTCATGGCAACTACGAACTGTTCTTCCTCTCCGTCTGTCTTGTCAGTGCTTATGTAGTATGCAGGAATACGGTGTCCCCACCACAGCTGTCGGCTTATGCACCAGTCGTCGATGTTCTCCAGCCAGTTGCGGTATGTGGTAACATATTTCTGCGGATGGAACTTGATCTTGCCCTCGAGTACGGGAGGCAGTGCTATCTCGGCAAAGTGCTTCATGCTCAGATACCACTGCATGCACAGGCGTGGCTCTACGGCAACGTCTGGATTGCGTTCGCTGTAGCCCACCTTGTTCTCGTAGTCCTCGACATGATCCATGAGACCTGCTTCCTGCAGGTCAATGGCAATCTGCTTGCGGACATCTGTGCGGTCCATGCCGACATACATGCCGGCAGCCTGGCTCAGTGTACCGTCGGGGTTGAAGATGTCTATGGTCTCCAGGTTGTGTGTCTTGCCCAGGTTGTAGTCGTTGACGTCATGTGCCGGGGTAACCTTAAGACAGCCGGTACCGAACTCTATGTCTACATAGCGGTCCTCGATAACGGGAATGACACGGCCTACCAGTGGAACTATGACCTTGTGCCCCTTTAGCCACTGGTTCTTGGGATCCTTGGGGTTGATGCACATTGCGGTATCGCCCATAATGGTCTCGGGACGTGTCGTAGCAACCACCGCAAAGTAGCCTCGTTCATCCTTGTGTATGACGTTGCCTGTCTCTTCAGGATTGTCCGGAATATTCAGATTCTCCTGATCAGCTACATAGTATTTCAGGTGATACAGCTTGCTCTTCTCCTCGCGGTATATTACCTCGATGTTGGAGAGGGCTGTCTGTGCCTTGGGGTCCCAGTTGACCATGCGCAGGCCGCGGTAAATCAGTCCCTTGTCGTACAGGTCACAGAAGACCTTGAGCACACTTTCGCTGCGTACCTCGTCCATAGTGAAGCTGGTACGGTCCCAGTCACAGCTTGCACCCAGCCGGCGCAGCTGCTTCAGGATGATGCCACCGTGCTCGTGTGTCCATTCCCAGGCATGCTTCAGGAACTCCTCGCGTGTGAGGTCCAGCTTCCTGATGCCCTGCTCTGCCAGGCGGTTCACAACCTTTGCCTCGGTTGCTATTGATGCATGGTCCGTGCCTGGAACCCAGCATGCGTTCTTGCCGTCCAGACGGGCCTTGCGGACAAGGATGTCCTGGATGGTATTGTTCAGCATGTGACCCATGTGCAATACACCTGTCACATTTGGTGGCGGGATAACGATGGTGTATGGCTCACGGCCATCAGGCTTGCTGGCAAAAAACTTGTTGTCCAGCCAGTACTGATACCATTTGCCCTCAACTTCCGAAGGGTTGTACTTTGTTGCCAATTCCATGATAATGTATTTTATTTGTTTATTATACTTGTTCTTTGTATGTCAAAAAAAGACTATACGCCTGCAAAAATATAAAAAAAACAGCAATTATCGTTTTTATGTATCATTTTCGGCAGACTTATCCGGTATTTATTTCCTAACTTTGTGGTGTTATGAGTACAAGAGAGGAAAAACTGAAGGCCTTTGGCCGCCTGTTGGACGTGATGGACGACCTGCGTGAGAAATGCCCATGGGATGCAAAGCAGACTAACGAGTCGTTGCGTCCCAATACCATCGAGGAGTGTTTCGAGCTGTGTGATGCGCTGATCAAGGACGATAACCATGAGATATGCAAGGAACTTGGAGACGTGCTACTGCATATTGTCTTCTATGCCAGGATAGGCAGCGAGAAGGGTGAGTTCGATATTGCAGATGTGTGTAACAAGTTGTGCGACAAACTGATATTCCGCCATCCCCATGTGTATGGCGACCAGGTTGCGTCAAGTGCTGCCGAGGTTTGCAGGAATTGGGAGAAAATCAAGCAGAAGGAAAAGGATGGAAACAAGACGGTGCTGAGCGGTGTGCCCGAAGCCCTGCCTTCGCTCATCAAGGCCTATCGTATTCAGGACAAGGCCCGCAACGTAGGTTTTGACTGGGAGGACCGCAAGGATGTATGGGACAAGGTGCACGAAGAGGTTGATGAACTGAAGGCTGAGTTGGAGTCTGGTGACAAGGATCGCTCGACAAGGGAGTTCGGTGATTTCCTGTTCTCCCTGATAAATGCATCGCGTCTGTACCACATAAACCCCGATAATGCGCTGGAGTATACTAACCGCAAGTTTATCAGGCGTTTCGGCTATGTCGAGTCTAAAGCCCGTGAAATGGGCAGGGAATTGAAGGACATGACGCTTGCCGAGATGGACCGGTTATGGGACGAGGCAAAAAAGAGGGAATCCTGAACATATCAGGACTCCCTCAATCCAATCTCATAACCTTAACCTATAAACTAACTAATATCTGAGATCTTATTCCTTGTTTGCAGGATTCGCTTTGTGACCACGGCCACGTGGACCTCTGTTGTTGAAATCCTTCAGCATCTGACGGTGGAAATTGTCAACGGCAATTATCACACGATAAACCTTGCGTGCAGGTACAGCCTTGCACAACCGCTTGTAGTAGACAGTCTCAAGTGATGCAGCCTCCTTGTCCAACGAGGCAATCTCCATAACGGTCTTCTCGAAATCCGCCGTTGTGTTGTCGTCTGGTATCTGCTTGAGCTTCATGATTTTGCGCTGTATTTCGCGCTGTTTGTCCTTGAACTCGCTGTAGATGGGGATGAATGCCTTTGCCTCCTCGGTAGTGAGGTCGGCCTTCTGTGTAATGAAATGCTCCATGCGGTTCTTGAATTCCTCCGGATTCAGGCGGCGTCCCTCGCCCTGTCTGCCATTGTTCTGTGCCATAACCGGCAGGGCAGCAATGCTTATTAGGATTGCAATAATCGTATTTTTCATAACTTGTACTGTTTTATTTCCGTTCTTGTTCAGTCGCCAGCCTCCGTAAGATAGTACTCGATGTCCCTGTTGTCTATCATGGCATATTCCAGTTCCTCGCTGGTGACGGCACTCT
>OMQX01000069.1 GCA_900313335.1 uncultured Prevotellaceae bacterium | reverse complement strand
GGGAAATGGTAGCCTATGTCGCGCATATTGGCTGCGCCGAGCAGGGCGTCGCATATTGCATGGATAAGCACGTCTGCATCGCTGTGTCCCAACAACCCGTGTGTATGCTGTATCCTGATGCCGCCGAGCCACAGGTCACGCCCTGCGACAAGCTGGTGTACGTCATATCCGAATCCTACGCGTATCTTCATATTATATATGGTTTTATTGTTTGCGTTTTTCGATATACTGCAGCAGGTCTTCCAGTATGATGAATGGGATGTTGAACTGCTGTGCCCTGGATGCGTTGTAGTAGTCCTCGACGTCCTGCAGTATCTCGCGTGGCAGCGAGGCGGGCACTACTATGCTGTCGGTATCGTCGGCCATAGCATCGTTGGCATAGCCGCCCAGATTGCCTATCTGCTGGCACAGTTGGGGATGGGCTTTGGAAATGCTTGGGTGGACAAATATCTCGCGTCCGTAAAGTTCGGACATGCTGTCAAGAACCAGGGGCGAAGCAAGGCGCTCGCTCTTGTGTCCTGATATCGAGGCGGGTGTCCAATAGACCTCGTCGCGGTTGAGGCGCAGCTGTTTCCCTACGGTTTCGGGAACCTGATAATCCCGGTAATTGCCGTCTTGTATTGACTGTATGTCCTGTAGGTACAGGAGTCGGATATTGTAGCCGTCGTGCCTGTACAGGCGGTAGTATTCCATAGTGTCCGTGGGGGGATTGTCCCCTACTACCAGGAAATGGGTGCTGCGCTGTGGCTTGTCGAAGCGTACATCGGCTGCACCGAGGCGCAGCAATGTGCTTTTCATATTCTGCCTTCCGCGTGGGAACTCGCCTGCCACCACTACCCTGCGGCCCATGATGGGACAAGGTATGGATTCGGGTATTTCTGCCTGTGAGAACAGATCCAGTTGCTGTGCTGACATTATAGCCTGATCGTTAATCTTGTATGGACAAAGGTATAAAATAATGGATGTATTTGCAAATTATGTTTGGCCAATTATGTTATACGGATGCTTTTTCGTATCTTTGCCAACAGAAATAACGCAAACAATACATCATATACAATATATGGATAAGCAGAAACAAGTTCAAATCCAGTTCAAGCTGGTGGATGTACGTCAGGTTCAGTTTGCAACACTTTGCAACGAATGGCCCAAGGGGGAGATGCAGGTTGGCACACAGATAAATTTCAATGCGGATACCGAAAAACGTATGGTACGCTGTCTGGCTAATGTCGAGTTCAAGATGAACGACATAACGCAGCTGCTGCTGAGTGTAGAGACGGTGTTTGAGTTCGAGCGCGAATCATGGAGCGCCCTGTATGACCTGTCAAGTGACTCGTGGATTATACCTGCAGGCCTGCTGCATCACATCACGGACCTGACCCTGAGTGCTGCACGCGGCATACTGTCGGTACGCACCGAGGATGCCGGCTTCCCGCGTGTAATGCTTCCGCTGGTTGATCCGCGCCAGTTCATGCGCAACAACCTGAGCCTGAAGCGCACAGGGACGACACCGATAGCAACCACACCACACGGCGAGGCCTGATGTACACGTTGACGACACGTCTGGATGTACACACGCACACGATTGTCAGCGGTCATGCATTCAGCACCATACAGGAGATGGCACAGCGTGCAGCTGAGCTGAAACTGGAGATACTGGGCATTACGGAGCATGCTCCAGGTATACCCGGTACCTGTAACCCGATATATTTCCGCAACATACATGTCATTCCGCGCGAAATGTATGGGGTAAAGCTGCTGCTGGGTGCAGAGCTGAACATACTGGATACCGAGGGTACGCTGGATCTGGACGAGAACTACTACCGCATCCTGGACCTGCGCATTGCAGGCATACATGCCCTGTGCTGGCAGGGCGGTACACGCGAGGAGAACACGCACGGCATGATAAATGCCATACGCAATCCGTGGACACAGATTATATCACATCCGGGAGACGGCACGGCCGAACTTTATTTCCCGGACATAGTACGTGCTGCCGGCGAGGAGAGGACATTGCTGGAGATAAACAACAGCAGCCTGATTCCGTCGCGCGGCAAGCTGGAGGCGGTTGGCAACAACCTGGAAATTCTGCGTCTGTGCCGCAAGGAGGGTATTCCGGTTATACTGGGCAGCGACGCGCATATATCGTTCTCGATTGCCGACTATCAGTACCTGTGGCCTTTGCTGGAGGAAACCGACTTCCCGCAGGAACTTATCATGAACGACAAGCCGGATGTCTTTCTTTCGTACATTAGTTGATTTCCTGCTGCCACGCTACTGCATAGCCTGCGGACGGGAGCTGGTTGGCCAGGAAGAGCATCTGTGCAACTCCTGCCTGTGCAGGATACGTCCTATAGATTGGGCCGAGGCGGGGGACAACCACCTTTTGCGCCGGCTGTGGGAAATGCATGACGTAGAGGCCGGTGGAAGTACCTTCTACTACAGGCACGAATCGGATTTCCACAATATCTTTGTAATGCTGAAATATGCCTCGCGTCCCGATATTGCACGCGACCTGGCGCGCAGCACATTCCCGCTATGGATGGAAAGGGGACTGGCAGACGGGGTTGATTTCATCATACCTGTCCCTCTTGCCGCCAGGAGGCTGTGGCATCGCGGATATAATCAGGCAGAATGGGTTGCCAAGGGTGTGGCTGATGTTTGCAAGCTGCCGTTGAAAACGGATATTCTGGTACGTACAAGGAATAATTCGACACAGACGCACAAGGACCTCGCAAAGCGCAAGGAGGCGATGTCGGGTGTCTTTGATGTACGCGGGAACGCCGACCTGAACGGCAAGACGGTACTGCTGGTAGACGACATTATCACTACAGGGAGTACGATTGCCGACTGTATAAGGGCGCTGCGCGAAAGATACCGGGATGTGAATATCCGCGTCTACTCACTTGGGTGGAGCGGGAAATAGGAAATCTGCCAACAGGGGAAGGTGGTCGCTGAGACCGCCCATGTAGTGCTCTCCGCCATAGGTCCGGTGAGGAATCTGCCTGTTGGTGCGAAGCAGGAAGGGGAAACGGCATTCGCAGGCCCTGCCCTGTACCATATCCTTCATTCCGGGACTTACCAGTATATGATCCAGGTAGCCCCATATCCGTCGGAAGTAGTAAGTGCCCATCTGCCCGCGTAATTTGTTCCTGTCCTGCTCGACGATACTGATAAGGCAGCTGCTTGTCATAGAGAATATCGCATCGCCAGGCTCGGCGTTGAAATCGCCCAAAACGATGATTTTCGCCTTACTGATACTGTTGATGGAATCGACCAGTTCCAATATCGTATTTACTGCCAATTCACGGTTCTGGCGCGATGCCGCATTGTTGTTGCGTCGGCTGGGGAGATGGACGGCAATGACATGAAGCGTATCTCCCGCAGGCAGGACTCCGGCTGCATATAGCAAGTCACGCGTAGGGTGCAAGCCGTGTTCCATACTGGGGACCCGTACTCCCCTGCTGCAATAGAGCCTGAACTGCTCCGGCAGGTACAGGAGTCCAACGTCAATGCCACGCTCATCCTGACTGTCGGTTATGACGTAGCTGTAATGGGCGCTCCACAGGGCAGTACGCCGCGTCAGGTCGCGCAGCACGGTATCATTCTCGACCTCCTGCAGCGCTACGATGGCTGGAAGCTCCATTGCCGCCAGTGTCTGCGAGATACCCTTCAGCTTGTGCCAATAGCGCCCCGAGGTCCATCGGCGCGGGGCAGAGGGCAGGAATTCGAAGTCATTCTTGCCTTCGTCATGACATGTGTCAAACATGTTCTCGATATTCCATGTTGCAACGCGCAGCCTTTGCGCAGGCATCGTCTGGCAGAGAATCAGCAGGGCTATGGCAAATGAAAGGTATCTCATTGCCGCAAAGTTATGAAAAACTTGAGCCAAGACTGAGGATTGTCCCGTTTTTTTTATAATTTTGTGCGGAAATATGTACTTGCAATGACAGACAATATCGAACCTAAGGAGAGAATCACGCATCATCTGAACAAAATGTACCAGAACTGGTTTCTGGATTATGCTTCGTATGTAATATTGGAGCGTGCCGTACCTCATATCGGGGATGGACTGAAGCCGGTACAGCGTCGTATCCTGCATTCGATGAAGCGAATGGATGACGGGCGGTACAACAAGGTTGCGAATATTGTAGGTCATACGATGCAGTTCCACCCTCACGGCGATGCCAGTATCAAGGAAGCCCTGGTACAGCTGGGACAGAAGGACCTGCTGATTGACTGTCAGGGAAACTGGGGTAACATCCTGACCGGCGACGATGCTGCTGCAGGACGTTACATCGAGGCACGCCTCTCGAAATTTGCACTGGACATTGCCTTCAATCCCAAGACGACGGAATGGAAGAAATCGTATGACGGACGCAACAACGAGCCTGTTGCACTGCCTGTCAAGTTCCCGTTGTTGCTGGCACAGGGTGCCGAGGGTATTGCGGTAGGTCTGTCGTGCAAGATCCTGCCCCACAACATCAGCGAGATATGCGATGCTGCAATACATTATCTGCACAACGAGGAGTTCCATCTGTACCCTGATTTCCCAACGGGCGGTTCGATAGATGTCTCGCGTTACAACGACGGTCAGCGCGGCGGTAGCGTTCGTGTGCGTGCCAAGATAGAGAAGCGCGACAACAAGACGCTGGCTATAACGGAGATCCCGTTTGGCAAGACCACGGGTACGGCAAGCAAGCCCTCGACATTCATAGACAGCATACTGAAGGCTGCCGAGAAGGGCAAGATAAAGGTCCGCAAGGTCGAGGACATGACTGCTGCAAGTGTGGAGATACTGATTCACCTGACTCCGGGTGCCAGCAGCGACAAGACAATAGATGCCCTGTACGCATGTACCGACTGCGAGGTAAGCATATCGCCCAACTGCTGCGTAATTGACGAGAGGAAGCCTCAGTTCCTGACTGTAAGCGATGTACTGAAGCGCTCGGTAGACAATACTCTGTCCCTGTTGCGCCAGGAACGCCTGATACGCAAGGGCGAGCTGATGGAGCAGCTGCATTTTGCATCACTCGAGCAGATATTCATCGAGGAGCGTATATACAAGGACAAGAAATTCGAGAATGCCAAGACGATGGACGAGGCATGCGAATGGATTGACGAACGCCTGACGCCGTGGTATCCTCAGATGGTGCGCGAGGTGACGAAAGAGGACATCCTGCGCCTAATGGACATCAAGATGGCACGTATCCTGAAATTCAACAAGTCAAAGGCAGAGGAAAACATCGTGCGCATCAAGCAGGAGATAAAGCAGATTGACAAGGAACTGGGCAACATGGTCGAGGTCACCTGCGACTGGTTCCGCTTCATAAAAGACAAATACGGCAAGAATCATCCGCGCCTGACCGAGATAAAGAACTTTGACACAATCAGCGCTGCAACAGTTGTCGAGGCAAACGAGACGCTGTACATCAACCGCGAGGAGGGCTTTATAGGTACGAGCCTGAAGAAGGACGAATTCATCAGCAACTGCTCGGACATTGACGACATCATCATCTTCTACAAGGACGGAACATACAAGGTGACTAAGGTGACGGAGAAGCTGTTTGTGGGTGAAACGGAGCGCTCGAAGGCAGAGAAACGCAAGGCGGAAATCATACACGTTGCCATCTTCAAGAAGAACGATTCGCGCACAATATACAATGCTGTATACCGCGACGGCAAGAACGGCAACTACTATGTAAAGCGCTTTAACGTAACCAGCATGACGCGCGACAGGGAATATGACCTTACCAAGGGAACTCCTGCATCACGTGTCCTGTACTTTACGGCAAATGCCAATGGCGAGGCTGAGGTCATCAAGGTCGTGCTGAAGCCCAACCCGAAGCTGAAGAAGGTCTTCTTCGACTACGATTTCTCACTCCTGGCTATCAAGGGGCGTGCCAGCATGGGAAACCTGCTGAGCAAGAACGAGATTGCGCGCATAAGTCTGAAGAGCCACGGAAGCAGTACACTGGGTGGACGCGAGGTGTGGTTCGATCCTGATGTAAACAGGCTTAACTACGATGAACTGGGTACTTACCTGGGTGAGTTCCATAGCGAGGACAAGATTCTGGTAATACTGACCAACGGTGATTTCTATATTACTGGCTTCGATACCAACATACATTTCGAGGACAATATCCTGCGCATCGAAAAATATGATGCCAACAAGATATGGACGGCTGTGCTGTTTGACAAGGACCAGAACGGGTTTGCCTATATCAAGCGCTTCCCGCTGGATGCTGTGTCAAGACATCAGAACTATCTGGGCGAGAATGCAGAAAACGAACTGCTGCTGCTAACAGATACTCCATATCCGCGCATACGTGTGACTATGGGCGGTTCAGACAGCTTCCGCGAACCTATGGAAATAGAGGCAGATGAGTTTATCGGCATCAAGAGCTTCAAGGCAAAAGGCAAGCGTATCACGACATTCTCGGTAGAATCTGTCGAGGAGCTTGAACCGACAAAGAATCCTGTGGTTGAGGAGGAAAATAATCCGGACCCCGAGAATCAGGAAGATAATGTTCCCGACGTTCTGGATCCGGATGAGGGGAAAAGCCAACAGGATGTAGCCGACGAGATGACAGGTCAGCTACACCTGTTCAGCTAAGCTTAGTAATTCTCAGCGTGCACCTCGAAGAATGACTGCGGGTGTGCACATGTGGGGCATATTTCGGGTGCCTTTGTACCTACTACGATATGACCGCAGTTGCGGCATTCCCAAACCTTGACCTCGCTCTTCTCGAATACCTGCTTGGTTTCGATATTCCTGAGCAATGCACGGTAGCGCTCCTCGTGACTCTTCTCGATTGCAGCTACAAGGCGGAACTTTGCTGCCAGCTCGGTGAAACCTTCCTGCTCAGCAGTCTTTGCAAAACCGTCGTACATGTCTGTCCACTCGTAGTTCTCACCTGCTGCTGCAGCTGCAAGGTTCTGTGCTGTATCACCTATGCCCTCCAGCTCCTTGAACCACATTTTGGCATGTTCCTTCTCATTGTTGGCAGTTGCCTCGAACAGTGCAGCTATCTGCTCGTAGCCATCCTTCTTTGCGCGCGATGCAAAATAGGAATACTTGTTGCGTGCCTGACTCTCTCCAGCGAATGCTGCCTCCAGATTCTTCTCTGTCTGGGTGCCTGAATACTTGTTTGCCATAATATTATATTTAAAGATGTATAATGTTATTTTGGGCATAAAGGTAATATATTTTTATATTCTCAACTGCAATATCGGGTAAATCTTTTAGACATATTTACTAATTATTCGGGAATTTCCGCAATTAAATATCAAATATAACGCTATATTTGTATAACACATATCCTTAATATAATACTTTAATAACACTATGAAGATTGAAAAACTAATGAGCCAGCTCGAGGCTCGTCATCCTGGAGAAAAAGAGTATCTGCAGGCAGTTCACGAGGTCTTGATGTCAATCGAGGACATCTATAACCAGCACCCCGAGTTTGAGAAAACTCATCTGATTGAGCGCCTTGTTGAACCGGAGCGTATCATCACCTTCCGCGTACCTTGGGTAGACGACAAGGGAGAGGTGCAGGTAAATATCGGCTATCGTGTACAGTTCAACAGCGCAATAGGCCCGTACAAGGGCGGATTGAGGTTCCATGCTTCGGTTAACCTGTCGATATTGAAGTTCCTGGGCTTCGAACAGACATTCAAGAATGCCCTGACAACCCTGCCTATGGGTGGCGGTAAAGGTGGCAGTAATTTCTCTCCACGCGGCAAGAGCGATGCCGAGATCATGCGCTTCTGCCAGGCCTTCATGAGCGAACTGTATCGCTACGTAGGTCCCGAGATCGATGTTCCTGCCGGTGATATCGGTGTCGGTGCACGTGAGATAGGCTATATGTTTGGCCAGTAC
>OMQX01000184.1 GCA_900313335.1 uncultured Prevotellaceae bacterium | reverse complement strand
GTTCGGACTGGGTGCATCCACCAGTTGCCGTTACAACCACCCGTTCGGGTACGAGATGGAAGCGGCCAACCGTGCCGAGTGCCTGTGGAACATATCGGCCAATTACAGTTTCCTTAAGGAGCGTCAGGCACGCATCAGCCTGACCTGGCGTGACATACTCAAATCCTACAACGGATTCTCGGCAAGTGTTACGGGTACCAGCTGGAACGAGAGCCGAACATTCTGCGACACCTCGATGTTTGTTATCGCCTTCAGTTACCGCTTTAACAGATTCAGATAATCTCCTGATGGGGATTTAACTTGCGCAGGGCGTTGGGACTCTTTCCCGCAATCTTTTTGATGAACTTGCTGAACGACGACTGATCGGCAAAGTTCAGTTCGTCCGCAATCTCCTGAATGCTCATGTCCGATGACAGCAGCATGGAGCGTGCGGTGGAGAAGAGCAGGTCCGATATGATTGAACTCAGGGTCTTGCCGAATATATTTGTGGCTATCTGGTTCAGATACTGTGGTGTAAGGCACATCTTCTGTGCGTAGAACTTGGCCTGATGCTCATTTCGGTAGTTGTTGACTATGTGGATATATAGTTCTCTTGCCAGGACCTGTTGACGGGTGAGCGGCTTGCCTGAGTCCGATATCTCTTTCATGTGTATCTGCATGATATTGTCCAGCTCCACATGATGCCATACCGTAGCAAGCCTGATGAACGGAATCCTGTTGGGGCAATCTTCACGGTTAATCTGCTCCATGATTCTTTCCAGACAGGCCTTCATGGTCCGGGATTCCTGTCCATTCAGTGAAATAACCGGGTGAAAGTATGTCTGGGTCCATCTTTCGGATTTGACAAGATAATTCAAATGGATTGGAAGGTTGTGCCCGTTTGAATCCAGCAGCAACAGGCGCACCGTACAGTCCGGACTGTATTCCAGTATACGGCAGGAGTGTGTAGGGGCTATTATGAACATTTTTCCGGGATCCAGGCGGTATCTGTCATTGTTGAATTCGGTAATGCTGTATCCCTGTAAAACGTATCCTACGGCAAATGCGTCAATTGCAAAGAGTTCCCTGCTCTCCCGGAGTATGCCGACATTTGTGGTCAGCACGATCACCTGGTTCCTGAAAGAGCATATGGAATCATTCTGCTGCTCAATGTCTATTATTTCCTGTATACTGAATCTGTGCATATTTTCAGTATTGTTATGATTTCAAATGTATGAAATTTTTTGAAATTGGATTTCAATTCAGACAACTAAGATATGTTTTATTTGCCTAATCTGTTTCAAAATGGACATATTTATTTGATTTTTGGAATTACCTGTTCCATGTGATATGGCGATATTTGCAATGCAATCATGTGCTGTCGCGAAGACATTTCTGATTGTAAAGGCAATGTTGGAATGAAAAGGTGTCCGTAAGTGTATCTTGAGTTCTTTCCTTTTCAATACTCATGATGCATGGACCCCGGATAAATGGCAGTCTTGTAAGGTTGGCTGCCATTTATTTTTGTGTCTGATAACTTGTTGATAACCTTTTATGAAAATAGCGTATCGCTTTTGGCGAATACGTTATTTTTGCATTTATAGGTATGAGATTACTTGGTTTGCCGGATGGTGAGAGTGGCTGTAGGCACAGACTGGTTTTCTGGCTGGCGCTTGAGGAGTGGGCTGTAGCCAATGCTCCAGGTTCACTGTTTGTGTGGAGCGTGGAGCCTACGGTGATATTCGGCCGCAACCAGGATATGGAGGCAGAGGTCAATGTCACGTATTGCCGTGAGCATGGTATAGAGATGTATCGCCGCAAAAGCGGTGGCGGTTGCGTCTATGCTGATGGCGGTAACCTGATGATTTCATACATTACAGACTGTACTGATGTAAACAGGGTGTTTGACGCATATCTTTCCAGTCTGGCCGATGCATTGAAAGGGATGGGGCTGGATGCAGTGTGTACTGAACACAATGACGTGCTGGTGGGTGGCCGAAAGGTGTCGGGCAATGCCTGTTATGCCACGCCAACAGGTTGTATAGTACATGGCACCTTGC
>OMQX01000068.1 GCA_900313335.1 uncultured Prevotellaceae bacterium | reverse complement strand
TCGTATAGCAGCAGGAGCCTATGCGAAGCATCGTTATAACTGAGAGTCCTGATGTGCTGGGAATTGAGGTCGTTCAAACAGTCGTATGTACGGACGCTGTTGTCATCCAGATCATAGCGCACCAGATTACCGGAAGTTTCTGACTGCCATGTCTTGAAAATGTCTATCTGACCCATTCCTGTCATGACGGCATACACATTATTACCGCCACACACAACCTGAGCAGCCTCGGTGTACGAAGGGTACACCTGCCATTTCCCGTCATACGCATGAGAGAAGAGGCAGGTGCACAACAGTAGCACCGACAAAATGCGATGTCTGTTACATCTCATTCAGCGCAGTAGTTTCTTTGTCGCTGACACCATAGTTTCCGTAAACACCATAACCATAGCCATAGTTTCCGTACTTGCCGTACTTACCGTACTTGCCATAGTTGCCGTACTTGCCATAGCCGTAGTAATAGCCGTATTTACGTTTCTCCAGGTCCATACCGTTCAAGACAAGGTTACACTTCGGCAACCTGTTTTTCTTAGCAATATCGTTAATCAGCTGGAAATTGCCCTTTGGACTGTAGTCGGCACGTACCACGAAAATTGTCATGTTGGCGAAATGGCCCATATTCAATGTATCTGATACCAGACCTACAGGCGGAGTATCCAGTATGATATAGTCATACTTGCCCTTCAGGTACTCGACTGCCTTTTGCAGCATCGGACGGCTTAACAATTCTGCCGGGTTAGGAGGAATGACACCTGCAGGCAATACATCCAGATTCGGGTTCAAGCCCGAATGTGAGATCTGATCCATCAGCAGATCATAATCAGGCTCCGCATTAACGAGGAAATTGGTTATACCACGCTGTTCAGCCTTCAGGCCGAAGAGTCGTATCAACTGAGGCTTACGGATATCAACACCGACGACGATAACCTTCTTACCAAGCAATGCCAGCGACATGGCAAGGTTTGTTGCCACGAAAGTCTTACCTTCGCCGGGAATACATGAAGTACATATAATGACTTTCTCGCCCGGCTCCAACACGAAATTAAGATTGGTACGCAATCCGCGGAAGCACTCCTCCATCATATTGTTGCGATTCTCACGGACAACGACTGCGCGCTCTTCCTCATCCAGTTCATGAGCGAACGGGATATCCGCCAAAATTGACAAATTGGTGAGGCGTTCAACATCGTCTCGTCCCTCGATGCGGTAACGCAGGAAACTGAGGCCGAAGAACAATGCCAGCGGGAAGAAGAAACCGAATGCAAATGCACCTGTCCAGATAACCTTTGAATTTGGTGCAACGCGTCCGCCTGATACCGGCTCGTCAATCATACGTGCCTTTGTTGCCGTACTTGCCAACTGGATATAATTCTCTTCACGCTTTTGCAGCAAAGTAAGATACAGGCCTGCCTTCAAATCCTGCTGGCGACCGATGTTTGTCAAAACGCGCTCCTGGGTCGGAGTTTTGCTGACACGGCCGGCAAACAAGCCATACTGACTGTCCGCACTGCCCTTCTGGATCTGCATATCGCGATAGATACTGTTCATGTTACTGCGGATTACAGGCCACAGATCCTCTGCCTGCTGCGTAACCTGGATAACAGTGGGATTGTCCTCGCTGGAAGCCTTCAGGTAGCGCTGACGTTTCATGACACACTCGTTATAGGAATCTATCATGTGCGTCAATGATACATTCGTCAGGCCAAGGTTTGCAGGTATTATCTGCATATAGTTGTTAGGCGAGTCCATATAGTCCATCAAGGTACGTATCAGTGATATCTGAGTCTGGAGATCCACCTGTGCCTTCTGGTAACTGGTGCTCTGAGACAAGGCTGCAGGAGCATCATTGGCAAGATTAACCAACTCGTTCTTACGCTTGTAAGTCTCCATATTCATCTCCGTACTGTCCAGCTCATGACGGATGATATTGATACGGTTAGCTATGAATTCCTCGGTCTTGCGTGCAACCTCGTTCTTGTCCTCGTTGGCATCATCATTGTAGCAGCCGACCAACTCTCTCAGGTAATCAAGGGCACGTTCCTTCTTTGTATCGACAAAGCTTACAATTGCTACTGTGGTTGTCTTGGACGTAGCACTTGCATTCAAGCGAGCAGCATAGCCACGTGCCACATCCTTTGGATTGGAGATTGTAACATACAACTTCTTGTCCGACATCTTGAATCCCGGATTACGCTGGAATATCAACTTGCCAAACGGGCTGTTCAACTGTGCGGGGAAATTCTGTACATCCTGAGTAAAGGTTATTGCATCAGGATTTTTCTTGTCGAACCTGCCTTCAACATGAATACCATTGCCCTTCCTGGTAATCTCCATCCGGATTGGCCTGTCGAGATTATTGAGACGATCCTCCTCAAGATCAACCAGGATAGGACTTGTCTTGTAAATTTCACGATCAGTAATACGTCCCTCTCCTACATAGGTGACATATAATTTCAGCTGCCTGACTGCACGGGTAGAAACCGAGACACTGCGGATAATCTCCAATTCATTGTCAAAGCCATCGGACATACTCATCATACCGAACTCGTCCAGGTTTTTTCCAATCATACCTCGACCTTTGCTAGTGCCCTGGCTGTCCTTGATAAAGATCTTCATACTGGCCGAGTAGGTCGGCTCGGTATACTTGAGATAGACATATGCAACACTCATACAGATCATGAGTGACAATATAACCCAATACCAGTTCAGGTAAAAGAGCGTCCACAAGGTCTTAAAGGTAAAGAAACTTTTGTTTTCCTCCTCACCGGTTCCATTAGTGCTCAGAAAGTCATTTTCATTCAATTCTGCCATAATCTATTTCTATGTTTTTGATTTACTATTCGCTTAACAAATGAAATTTTAGCGTACAAATATACACTTTTATCCTGAAATGAGCAATACATTCAAACAAAAATGCATGCACGCGCTATTTCTTTATTTAATATTAAGAGTCCTATGATTATTTTTTCGTATCTTTGTCGCATGATGGAAAATATAGACACAAAACAAAACAACAACTATTCCCTGCTGATATGCTTTTTGGACCTCATGATCATAAATTCGTGTGGAATATTCCTGGCATGTATTGCAGGGGCGCAGACACTTGTATTCAGTGTATTTGCCGGAATAAACGCCATTGCCATTGTCATTCTGAGGGAATGGCTTATGCGTATCCTGAACATCCATGTAAACGTGAGCTGGCTGAACGTCCTGCTTAAACGCATTATCAGTCTGGCGGTGGGCATAACAGTTTCTGTTACCATACTGCCAATTGCAACAGCCATAGCCTTTATCACGACAAAACGCCACAGTGCAGGTCCTGTACTGATTTCCGCAAAACTGCGAAGCAAAAACGGGCATGAAATCAACTGTCTTGCATTTCGTCCCGTAGGCAGTTTCATCAATAATGGAGTCTTTGGAAAGCTGCCTCTTGCATTAAACCTGATAACAGGTCCCCTCAGTCTCTGGAATATAAGCAACTACGAAATACAGCAACCGCTGATGTGGATACAAACCCCGGATAACAGAGGCGACGAAGACTGTGGCGGGAATAGCGTAGGCGGGATAATGAATGATAAACCGAACACAGAAACAAAATACAATTATGAGCATACTGAACAGACTGTTTGGCAGGACGAAGAATGATGAGCAGCACACAGTAGGCGGAATGGAGGATTTCATGCTCCTTATCCGCGTATACTACCAGGCTGCACTGGCTGCACAAATAGGCATAAACAACCTGGCAATATTGCCTGACCTGCGTATTTTCAAGCAGACTTATCATGTTCCAACTCAAAACAACAAGTTGGGATTGGCTGAAAAAAAACAATGCCAGAAGATGGCTGCTAACCTATACGGAATCAGTGACGCGTTTTTCAAGGAGATTGACCAAAGTATCAAGAAACGCTGTCGCACAATACAGGATGTACAGCCGTACTTAATGCAGTTTCAGGGATTTAGCCAGGACTTGATGATGCTCATGGGAAATCTGATGCAGTGGAAATTCCGCCTTCCGGGATTCTTTCGCAAGGCAATGCGCAACATGGTCGAGAAGCAAATTCACCAGATAATGACCAGCAATGACTGGAAGGACGAGGGAGTACGACGCACATGCGTGGCAGTCCGCAAGTATCAGTCTGCATTAGGGTATAGCGAGGCATGGATGACCGAATATGTTCATACAGTAGTCATGCTTGCAAAGAAAGAGAAAAGACCTCAAACACAAGAATAAACTATGGAACTGGAAGTCAACGACATATTAAGGCGTCTGGAGACACGCACACGCCAGTTGATTCTGAGCTATCGCAATCAGCAGGACGAAATAGCAAAGCTACAGGAGAAACTGCAGGAGCAGACAAAGTATGCCAAGGCACTTGAGGAGGAGAACCAGAAGTTACGTACAGACTATTCGCGTTTGAAGGCCGCCCGTCTGATAGACATGGCAGATGACGATGACCTGCACGAGACACGTAAGCGCATCAACCGTATGATAGCGTCAGTGGACCGATGCATTGCAACAATCAAAGCCTAAATAAACAACTTACCTACACATTATATGAAAGAGGATAACGACAAGCAAAATATTACCATACGCTTCGGTTCATGGGATTTACCTATGACCGTCCAGCGAAAGAACGAGCACCTGTATCGTGAAGCAGAGAAGATCATGAAGGAACGCTATGCCTTCTATACCGGCACATACAAGGGACTGGCTACCGAACGCTACATGATTATGTCCATGCTGGATATTGCCGTACGTCTGGCTCATGCACAGGAAAAGGGAGATCCTGCTCCGGTCGTTTCTGCACTAAAACCATTGGTAGAAGAGATTGAAACTCTGTTAGGGGAAAAGAAATAATACAACATAATTACATTTTTTTACATAAACCAAATTATCAAGGAACTACAATGATTAATATAGTATTAGGACTGATAATCGGATTCACCGTAGTTGTCGTATGGTGGGCCGTATGGTACTTCCTGATAGTACCCCAGAAGAAAAAGAGCATGCAGGACGAGGCACGGAAGGAAGCCGAGGTCATCAAGCAGAAGAAGATGCTCGAGGTTAAGGAGAAGTTCCTTTCCAAGAAAAACGAGCTGGACAAGGAAGTTCAACAGCGCAACCAGCAGCTGCAGCAGGCGGAGAACCGCAACAAGCAGCGCGAAATGAGCCTTAACCAACGTCAGGACGAACTGAACCGTCGCAAGCAGGATACTGAAAACATGCGCGCCCGTATTGAGACCCAGCAGGCATTGCTGGAGCAGAAGGAAAATGAGCTGAATGCGCGCCAGGCAGACCTTATAAACCAGGAACGCACAAAGTTGGAAGAGATCAGCGGTCTGAGCGTCGAGGATGCCAAGGCACAATTGATTGAAGGACTTAAAGACGAGGCTCGCACAAATGCACAGGCTTACATCAACGAGATTATAGATGAAGCAAAGATAAGTGCCAACAAGGAAGCGAAGAGAATCATCATACAGAGCATTCAGCGCGTTGCAACAGAAACTGCCGTTGAGAACAGTGTAACAGTATTCCATATCGACAATGATGAGGTCAAGGGCCGCATCATCGGACGCGAGGGACGTAACATCCGCGCCTTGGAACAGGCAACCGGCGTTGAAATCGTAGTGGACGATACACCGGAAAGCATCGTGATCAGTGCATTCGACCCAATACGACGCGAGATATGCCGCCTGGCACTCCACCAGCTGGTTGCTGACGGACGTATCCATCCCGCACGTATCGAGGAAGTTGTAGCCAAAGTCAAGAAGCAAGTCGAAGAAGAAGTGCTGGAAACTGGTAAGCGAACAACCATTGACCTGGGTATACATGGACTGCACCCCGAGCTTATTCGCATTGTAGGCAAGATGAAATACCGCAGCTCATATGGCCAGAACCTGCTGCAACATGCACGTGAGACAGCAAACCTGTGTGCCGTTATGGCAAGTGAGCTCGGATTGAATCCCAAGAAGGCAAAGCGTGCCGGCCTGTTGCATGACATAGGTAAGGTTCCTGACGAGGAACCTGAGATGCCACACGCATTGTATGGAGCAAAACTGGCAGAGAAATACAAGGAAAAACCTGATATCTGCAACGCTATCGGAGCGCATCACGAGGAGATGGAGATGACATCGCTGATTGCTCCCATCGTTCAGGTCTGCGACGCCATAAGCGGTGCACGTCCAGGTGCACGCCGCGAGATCGTGGAAGCATATATCAAACGTCTGAAGGATCTGGAGAACATCGCACTCAGTTACAATGGCGTCACCAAGACATACGCCATTCAGGCCGGTCGCGAACTACGTGTAATAGTTGGTGCTGACCAGATAGATGACAAGCAGATCGACAAGCTCTCAAGCGACATTGCAACTCGCATCCAGAACGAAATGACCTACCCCGGTCAGGTTAAAATCACAGTAATCCGCGAGACACGTGCTGTCTCATATGCAAAATAACCATGATCATAGCTGTAGATTTTGACGGAACCATAGTTACGCACGAATATCCCAGGATCGGACGCGAAATACCATTCGCCATACAGACCCTGAAGATGCTACGTGACGAGGGGCATCAGCTAATCCTATGGACCGTACGCGAGGATGATCTTTTGGACGAAGCCGTAGAATGGTGTCGTGAACGCGGATTGGAATTCTATGCCGTCAACAAGGACTATCCCGAGGAGGAGCGTAAGAACAACAATCATTTTTCCCGTAAGCTGAAGGTTGATGTGTGGATTGACGACCGAAACGTAGGTGGACTGCCCGACTGGGGTACCATCTATCGCATGATACATGACAATCTCACGTACCAACAGGTCATGAGCGACGAAATCCGTCCTGATGCCAGGCATAGGAACAAACTACCAAAACGTAAATGGTGGCAGATTTAGCAAAGGAATATAAAATAACATATTAAACAATGAAAAAATTTCAATCTATTATCATTATCCTTCTGGCAACCTTGATGGCTACCAGTTGTGTAAGCAGAAAAAAACTGATTTATTTTCAGGGTGCTGATTCCCTGTATGCACAGGCTCAGAAGATCGCCCAGCAGTACGAGATGCGTCTGAAGCCGGCTGACCAGGTACTGGTAAAAATCACATGTCCGGACAAGGATTTGCTGAACATTTTCGCACAGGACGTCACCATGGGTTCCAACACTCAAACAACAAGTACATATAGTTCAGGTACCCTGAGTAACTCTTATGGCTTTACTGTCACAAATGACGGACACCTGATCCTGCCCGCAGTCGGCAAGGTATTTGTTGACAACATGACGACAGAAGAGGCTGCACGTGCTATTGAGGCAAAAGTAAAGGAACTGAATCTCATCAAGGATCCCGAAGTAACCGTAAGGCTTTTGAACGCCCGCGTAACCGTTGTCGGTGCAGTCCAAGGTCCCAGGGTTGTAAACCTGACAAGTGAGCGTAACTCAGTTATTGATGTACTGGCGCAATGCGGAGACCTAAACGAAATGTCCCTGCGCAAGAAAATAAAGCTGTTCCGTGAGAACAATGGCGAGCGTACCATGTATGAGATGGACATCACGGATGTCAATATCTTTACAAACCCTGCATTCTACGTTCAGCAAAACGACCTCATATACATCGAGCCAAACAAGAGCCTTGGTGTCAAGAGCAGCTCGTTCTACACGTTCCTTGGTGCAGGAGCCAGCATTCTGGGTCTCATATCATCAATCGTCGCCCTGGTAATTGCAATCAAGAAAAATTAATAATACCCCATGGATTGACAGCCAGTTTCTGGCAATTAATAAAGAAAAGGCAGTTCCTTGTTTGAGGTGAACCCCGAAAGTTAGACAAAAAACTTTCGGGGTTTATTATGTTAGAAAGAAAAAGAAAGAAACATGATTACGCAGACCGTCTAAAGTATATG
>OMQX01000079.1 GCA_900313335.1 uncultured Prevotellaceae bacterium | reverse complement strand
CCCAGCAGGTAATACAGGTATGCATCCAGGCCGCGATGTGCCACGATGCGCGAGTCCTTGCTCTTGAGAGTGCCGCTGGCAGCATTGCGGGGATTTGCGAACAGTTCTTCCTCTGCTTCCATACGCTCGCGGTTGAGACGTTCAAAACTGCTCCAGGGCATGAGGATCTCGCCGCGTATCTCAAATTCGTCGGGAATGGGACCGTTCAGGACCAGCGGTATCGTACGTATGGTACGCACATTGCCTGTTACATCGTCGCCCTGCAGGCCGTCACCACGTGTTACTGCCTGCACCAGCCGTCCTTTCTCGTAATGGAGTGCAATGGACAGACCGTCGTATTTAAGTTCCGCACAGATCTGGAAGGGCTGCCCGTTCAGCCCGTTCGATACTCGTTGGTAAAACTCGCGGACCTCGTCCAGATTGTATGTGTTTGCAAGTGACAGCATCGGGCGGATATGGCGGACGGTGGGAAAATCCTGGCTGAGGTCACTGCCTACGCGCAGGGTAGGTGAGTTTGCATCATACATGTCCGGATGCTGCTGCTCAAGTGCCTCCAGCTCATGCATGAGATGGTCGAATTCCTGATCGGAAATTGCAGGCTTGTTCAGCACATAGTAATTGTAATTGTGTGTGTGCAGCTGCTCCCTGAGTTCTAAGATTCGCTCTTTGTCGTTCATGTCACTTGTTTTGTACGCAAATTTAGCAAAAAACGATAACATGTGTGGGACGTATCGGCTTTTTTTTGTACTTTTGTATGCGAAAATATACAGATATCATTTATGGCTCAAAATAAGTTCAAGGGATTAGGCGTTGCGTTGGTAACACCGTTCGCCTCAGATGGCAGTGTGGACTGGGCAGCGTTGTACCGTCTGGTGGAATTCCAGATCAGCAGCGGTGCGGATTTCCTGTGTGTCATGGGAACTACTGCCGAGACACCGACCCTGTCGGCAGAGGAGAAGGAGCGTATCAAGAAGGATCTAGTAGAGCGCGTTGCCGGCCGTGTCCCTATACTGCTGGGCTGTGGAGGCAACAATACCGCTGCTGTGGTAAACGAACTGCAGACGGCCGACTTTACCGGAATTGACGGAATACTGAGTATATGCCCGTATTACAACAAACCCAGCCAGGAGGGACTATACCAGCATTTCAAGGCTATCGCAAAGGCCAGCCCTGTTCCTGTTGTCCTGTATAATGTGCCCGGTCGCACGGGTGTCAACATGACTGCCGAGACGACGTTGCGCCTGGCCCGCGAGTTTGACAACATAGTGGCCATCAAGGAGGCCAGCGGCAACATATCACAGATGGATGACATTATCAAGAACAAGCCGAAGAACTTTGATGTCATCAGCGGTGACGACGGCATTACCTTCCCGTTGATCACCCTTGGTGCCGTGGGCGTAATAAGCGTTATTGGCAATGCTCTGCCACGCGAGTTCAGCCGTATGGTTCGTCTTGGCCTTAAGGGCGAATACAGGCAGGCGTTGCACATTCACCACAAGTTTACCGAGCTGTTCAAACTGTTGTTCGTAGACGGCAATCCTGCAGGTGTCAAGGCGTTGCTGAACGAGATGGGTCTTATAGAGAACAATCTGCGCCTGCCTCTGGTTCCTGCCCAGCTCAATACGGAAAGACGCATAAGTGAGATTGTAAAGGAATTGAGGATCAAGCTATAAGGATTATGGTCACAGTTAATTCGTTCGAGGAATTTGCTGCTTACGAAGGTAAGGAGCTGGGGGTGAGCAATTGGATTGAGCTTAGTCAGGAGCGTATCAATGTGTTTGCCGATGCTACGGATGACCATCAGTGGATTCATGTGGATACCGAGAAGGCCAAGGCCGAGAGTCCTTTCGGTCAGACCATAGCGCACGGATATCTTACAATCAGCATGGTTCCGCACATGTGGAACGAGATCATCGAGGTAAACAACCTGGAGCGTATGATGAACTACGGCATCAAGGAGATGAGGTTTGCCCAGCCCGTTCTGAGCGGACAGAGTATCCGTATGCGTGTGGACCTGAAGGAAATCCTGAACCTGCGCGGCGCAATCAAGACGGATGTGCATTTTGTCATCGAGATAAAGGAAACCGGCAAGAAAGCCGTTGAGGGTATAAGCACATTCGTATACTATTTCAAGAAGTGAGGAAAACCGTTCTTCTGACATTGCTGTCGCTCATGCTGCTGTTCGTCATGCAGCCCGTGTGGGCGCAGATTGATGCTATACGCCAGGATTTCAAACGATACGGATTTGCACAATATCATGGATGCGACATGCATTTGCTTCCATCCGGGCGCGAGAAGATGGAAGATATGCTCCAAAGTATAGAGAATGCCAGGTTCTATGTACACGTGGAGTATTACAAGCTGTGGAACGACAGCACGGGACGCGTGTTTCTGGATGCACTTGCACGCAGCGTAAAGCGTGGTGTAAAGGTCCGCGTTATATATGATGCCTTCGGCAATAGCGGCAAGGCACCGGATGTAACCAGGGAATTTGTAGAGGAATACCGTCAGCGCGGTGTGATGATGTACGCGTTTGACCCTATGCGTTTTCCGTATATCAACCACGCCCTGCATCGTCTTCACCGCAAGATCGTCATCGTTGACGGCGTTATGGTGTACACGGGTGGCATGAATATTGCCGACTACTACATCAAGGGGCGTCCCGAGATAGGCGCATGGCGTGATATGCATGCAAGGCTTACAGGTCCTATAGTGGACGGATACGAGAAGCTTTTTGCCGGTATGTGGTACAGGATCACTCGCGAGCGACTGGACTCCGTGGCATACAGCATGCAAGGCTGCAAGACGTATATCGACGAACGTATAGCAGATGAAATAAGGTCACGCGGCAGCGAAGCCTTTATCGTCGACCGCAAGCCGGGACGGGAGAGCAAGGCTATACGTCAGAGCTATATCTCGTGCCTGGATCATGCCCGGAAGCGGGTGCGCATACTGAATCCCTACATTATACTGACCAGCAGTGTCCGCAAGGCCCTGCGGCGTACAATAGAGCGTGGTGTGGAACTGGAGATACTGCTCAGCCACAAGGGTGACCACGCCATCAGCGAGACAAGCACCGCACGCGAGGTCTACAACCTGGCCCGCCGGGGAGCCAAGGTATGGCTGTACGACGGAGGCTTTCATCACGACAAGATAATGATTGTAGATGATACGCTGTGTACTGTAGGTACTGCCAATCTGGATGCCAGGAGCCTCGCCTTCGACTACGAGGTCAACGCATACTATTTCTCACCCTTGATGTGCCGGGAGCTGAATGCCTATTACGAAAAGGAAATCCAGGGCAGTACGTTGCTGACACGTGATAACTGGAAGACGATGTATACGCGCAAGCAACGTCGCATGGGGTGGTGGTTGAAAGGGCTGCGCGGTATACTGTAGTATTATTTCCTGAATCTTTTCAACACAATTGTCGGGTCTATCCGCATGTAGACGCCAAAGTTCATGTTGAAGCGCGAGTCGCCCTTGTCCGTCTGTGCCGACTTGCCCAGATGTGTATAGTATGCACTGATGTCAGCCCCCAGGGTATAGTGCTTGGCAAAGCAGTGGCCGTAGCTTACGTGGGCATATGCAGTATTGTTCCCATCGAAGCTTATGTCCTGTGTTATACTCTGCGTATTAAACAAGGTATTGCCGTACAACGAGACAAAGTGCTTGGGGGCACACAGGTAGCCTGCACGGAAGTTAAGCCCCTGCCACAGACACCATTCTGCCGCAGCATGTATCGCAAAGCCGTTGCGATGGTCCCACAGCTTACCTGCCTGTTGCCAGGTTACAACAGCATTGAGCTCGTAGTTCTGCCAGCTCAGTACCTTGCGGTTGTTGTTAATCCGCAGCGCTCCACCCACACTGGCATTCCACATGGTCTGTACACCTGCGTTTGCCAGTATCTGCTCACCTCCGCGATGCTGGGCAATCAGCTGTACGGGTATACTCCACTGGTACTTGGGCCTGCTTCTCAGTTTTACAATCCAGTTTGAACCGAAGGTAAACGCCTCCTGATGAGTATCCAGCTTGTAGATGAAGCTCTGCCAGTTTACCCACGTATCCATGTGCAGATGCTTTAGGTCCCATAATATCTGCAGACCCATCTCCGGATCCTGTATTATATTCGTCTCGGGATTCCACAGGGCATCGTTCAGCCGGTGGTTCTGACCTCCGTATATGTTTCCCAGTACTATGCTGAGTGATTTGTCCGCCTTGTCCTGAAAGAATTCGGCCTGCAGGCGGAGCCAGGGCAGTATGTGGAATCCGTGCTGATACTGGTCACCCTTCCAGTATGCAATGTCATGATAGGCCCATGAGGGATATTTGTTTGCTCCGGCAAAGAATATTGCACGCGCACCGACCTCCATGTGAATCTGGTTTATCGGGTTGTATGTTATGCGCGGAGCCAGAATACCCACAGGCAGCGTATATCCCGTGGTAAGCGGGGTGGTGTACTCGTTGTCGCGGAATGCCGCAGTAGCATCCAGCTCCAGCCCCAGCACACGTGTCTGCGTGGTGTCTATCCTGTAGTCATCCGCAAACAGTTTGTCATACATCTGGGCATCCATGTTTGCTGCAACGGCCAGAATGCCCAGGACAAGCAGTATTCTTCTCATTACTTTCTGCCTTTCCATACCAGATAGGATACCACGGCAATACCCAGTACGACCATACCTATCTTGATGGGGCTTTCGTACTGTGCCACGGTAGCATCCAGTTCCTCGGGCTTTACAACATGCGCAAGCGAGTAGCCTATTGCAGCCAATACGGAGTTCCATAAACCGGCACCTATGAAGGTGTACAGCAGGAACTGCGAGAATTTCATCCTTGCCAGGCCCGCAGGGATGCTTATCAACTGGCGGACGGCAGGAATCAGACGCCCTATGATTGTACCTATTGCCCCGTGGTCGTCAAAATACTTTTCTGCCACCATGACTTTCTGCTCGTCAATCAGGCACATGTGCCCGATACGCGAGTTGGCAAACTTGTATACTATGGGACGTCCCAGGTAATATGCCAGGACATAGTTGATTACAGCACCTATCAACGCTCCCAGCGTTGCAAAAAACACAACGAGGAAAACGTTCTTGTCGCCATTAGCAGCCTGATATGCAGCAGGCGGAACGACAACCTCGCTGGGGAAGGGTATGAAACTGCTCTCTATAGCCATCAACAGCATGATGACCCAGTAGTTCAGGTGATTAAGACACCAGGCTATGAAGGGTATGCTCTGCATCTTTTATAATCTGTGTATTGTTCGGTTTGGAAAAATAACGCACCAGGGCGTTGAACGTAGGCAGGCTTGTCTTGCCCGGGAAACCGCCGCTGCTCATAAAGAAATCCTTGGAATATCCTATGGCGTGGCCTAAGGCCCATTTTGCACGTCCGTGCTGAGCCATATACATGGCATATCGCTGACGGAAGGTCAGCTTGCTGCCCTGCATGACAGGAAGCATCAGTATGGGCTTCCCCGGATCCCATGTATCAGCTATTTCCCTCAGCCACTGCTCTGTAGGCGGAATGACATGCGGACGGATTATTATCATACGGTTCCATACAGCACCCCTGATACCCAGCATTACGGCCAGACGGTCCTTGTTGATGCCGTGTGCCGTACGTGGAATAACTATGTGGCGAAGGTTTGTATACTCCTCCTCCATATCCTCCAGCATACGTACGGTATCATCCTCGCTGTTTTTGTCCACAACGCATATCTCGAAATCCGCATCCTTCTGCGCAAGCCACAAGGGGAGCGACTTGCTCAGCTGCTCCTGCTGGTTAAGGGTTATGATTACAAGGCTTATCATAAATCCTCGCTTGTGTAGCTCTTGGGCAGCTGACGGCAGTTGTAGCCGCTTGCCATAATCTCGCCATAGGCACCTGCCGAGCGGAATACCAGCAGGTCACCGCGATGCGTAGGCTGCATCTCATAATCCTTGACGAAGACATCACTGCTCTCGCAGATAGGACCTACGACATCATAGCTCATAGTCTTGTCAGACGCAGGAGCACTGATATTCTCTATGCTGTGGTAAGCATCGTACAATGCAGGACGAATCAAGTCGGTCATGCCAGCATCCACGATACAGAAATTCTTGATCGCATTGCTCTTGATATACAGCACACGGGTAACCAGGTTTCCGCACTGGCCCACTACGGCTCTGCCAAGTTCGAAATGCAGCTGCTGTCCCTCGCGTAGTGCCAGTCCGTCGCGATATGTCTGGAAGTAGGACGCAAAGTCAGGAATAGGATTCCTGTTTGGATCCCGATAGTCAATTCCCAGTCCACCCCCGACGTTGATGTTCCTGACATCCTTGATACCCGACCTCTCGAGCCTGTCCTGCAACTCGTTTATACGTACGCACAATGCACGGAAATCATCCATCTCCAGTATCTGGCTGCCTATGTGGAAATGCAGGCCTACGAACTGTACGTTGCGCATACCGCGAGTCATGTTTATCACCGTCTCCATGTCCTGCATGTCTATGCCAAACTTGTTCTCGGCCAGACCCGTAGTAATATTGGCATGCGTATGGGCACCTACATTGGGATTGATACGCAGGGCGACACGCGCAGTCCTGCCCATTCGCCCGGCTATCTCCGAGATGACCTCCAGCTCCGGAATACTTTCCACGTTGAAGCAGAATATGCCCGCATTCAGCGCCAGCTCTATTTCCCAGTCGCTCTTGCCTACACCGGCATACACGATCTTGTCGGCAGGGAAACCTGCGTTCAGTGCAGCCTTTATCTCGCCGCCGCTCACGCAGTCAGCACCAAACCCGGCCCCCGCAATACGTGCCAGGACCTTGGGGGTGGCACACGCCTTGACTGCATAATGCAGGTGCATTTCCTTCGTCATGTTGCAACTAATCTGCTTCAGCGTCTCGTCCAGCAACTGCAAGTCATAATAGTAGAAGGGTGTCCTTACCCCCTGGAATTTTTCTATGGGAAACATTCTTTTTACCTTGATTT
>OMQX01000094.1 GCA_900313335.1 uncultured Prevotellaceae bacterium | reverse complement strand
GGACCATTAGCGGAGCAACAATCAACGGCCAGCAGGGCGTCACCATCCAGCGCGACCCCGACAGCGACAATTCCCGTGCATGGTATATGGGAACATCCAGTACATACGTCGACTATGGCTCACCCACATCAGCAGGCTCGCTCTGGCTTATCGAAGAGGTTGAAAATTCCTCGACAGGCATATCCCAGATGCCGGCTGGCAATACCGCTGCGCCAACCTACGACTTGCAGGGACGTGTTGCCACACCCAATCACAAGGGAATCTTTATCCAAAACGGCAGGAAAGTCGTCAGGTAATTCATAATTCATAATTCACAATTCATAATTCATAATTCACAATGACTGAGCGTAACATGAAAGATTCTTACATTACAATGACCGGCGTAATCAGAATGGCAGCAGTGACGTTGTTCCTTACTGTGCTTTCCAATGTCAATGTGTGGGCAGACAGCACTTTCGGTGGAGGTAGCGGCACGTTGCAGGATCCCTACATTATCCAGACTCCGCAGCATCTGCGCCAATTGGCAGCTGATGTTAATGACGGTAACAGGTACGAGGACACCTATTTCAAGATGACACAGTCGTTCAGCCTGTGGATTGAGCCTTTTACTCCGATTGGCGGAAAGTACTATACCGTGGGTAGCGGCAAGGACCGGCAGACCGGTGTAAGGCAGTTTTGTGGCACTTTCGACGGTAATGGCAACACTATTAATGACCTGCAGATTCATGTCGGTGACGAGTTCTATGGTATAGGTTTGTTCGGCGAACTGGGCTATGGTGCAATTGTCAAGGACTTGACTGTAGGTTGGGCGGATACAAGGATCAACCCTGTAATAATGGGGTGGGGCAATTGCGGTGTCATTGCCGGATGTGTGAGCAAAAATGCCGGTATCTATAACTGTCATGTCAAGAGTGGTATTACTGTGTCCGTTGATCCTGATGACTTGGCGCAGAATGTGCAGAACAACAGGGACTTTGGCGGCATTGCCGGAGAGAACTTGGGTATCATAGGCCAGTGTACCAGCAGGGCTGTTGTGACGAATGCGGGTTGCAGCGGCGTTAACGGTCTTGGCGGCATAGTAGGCTACAACGGTGGCAGCGTTTGGTCGTGTATCAGCCTTGCCCAGGTGCTTGGCAACAGTCATGTGGGCGGCGTTGCCGGAGGCTGTGGCGGAGGATATTCGTTCTCAAACAATTATTACCACAATGCTGATATTTCCGGTGCTGTGGATGGCGCTAACATGGACGGTGCAACATGGATGGGAACCCTGAGCTATACCGAATGGGTCCAGGGAAGCGCCAATTCGTCGGTAGCGTTTAATGACAATGGTGTTGTTTACTATGCTCCAGGTACCACGATGTGGATGAAGCTGACATTGAATGAGAACCCCGATGGGTATGTGGTACACAGTACAGCCAATGCCCAATTTGTGGCGAATGATGTAGTCCTGACTGATGATATGATGGGAGGTGAGCAGTACAGCGTGTTCTACATGCCTGCCCAGGATGTTACAATCTCTGCTACAGGCATAGACTGCCAGCGCGACATTGCATATTCGCCGTGGATCAGGATAGATATACCTACTCAGGAATACACGGGCGAGGCGCTTGTTCCTGCCGTGACGGTCACAGATGTCAGGGACGGTGCCAATGTCGTTTTGCAGGAGGGTACGCACTACACCGTCACCCCATCCGCCAGTCAGATGGTTGACGTGGGCGAGTACAATATTACAATCACCGGCATCGGAGAATATGCCGGCGAGGCCATTGCCGTATTCGTTATCGATCCCGTAGGCGGCAGTTCGGAATGGTACGGTTCGGGTACCGAGACAGATCCATACCGTATCTGCTCGGTAAATGCAATGCGACGTGTGGCCGAGAGGATAGGCGAGATGGACTACACCGGTGTGTATTTCGAGTTGGGTGCAGACCTTGACTATACTGGCCGGGAGTATAGCATAGTGGGTTCGTCCGATAATCCGTTCAAGGGCCATTTTGACGGTTGCGGACACTCATTGAACAATGTGAGCCTTGTCAGGGAAGAGAGCTATGTAGCACTGTTTGGTGCTATCGGTGAGAATGGCACAGTCATGAACCTGACACTTGGCAGCGGCTCTCAGGTCAAGGGACAGGTGTACGTTGCCGCTATTGCCGGCATAAACAGGGGCAGGATATATAATTGCGTAAACTATGCTCTAGTCACAGGTTTGTCCTATCAGGTACAAAATCCTATGACAGGAGGCATGACCACCAAGGGTCCTGAGAGTGTGGCAGGAATAACAGGGTTCAATACTGGCCTCGTCAGGGGATGTAGCAACTATGGCGATATAAACGGTGATTCCCAATCAGCTGGCATCGTTGCATATACTACAGGCAACATCGAACATTGCGTAAACGTGGGCAAGGTTACAGCCAAGAAAATGGTGGGAGGTATCCTGGGCTATCACTATAGCGGCTCGGTGATTTCGTGTCTGAACCTCGGTCGTGTATCAGGAAGCAGCGATATAGGCGGTATCATAGGATATAACAACGGCATCAACTACACTCATACCAACAATTTCTATGCAGGCAACTGTACAACGTGCGGTATCAGGGGTACAGATGTAGAGGGCAGGGCTGCCAAGGCATACTCAGTTGCAGCCGTACCTGCCAACATAGGAGCAACGGAAGAAGAGTGCGGGGCCCTTACATCTTATGCCAATGGCCTGCTATATGACGGCAAGTACTATGTCGCCACTATCGGTTTGTACGATGCAGCGTCGAACGAGGCAATCATCAGCGATGTGGTTGCAAACTATGCCAACAAGCCAGTAGATGTTACACTCTGCGGTCGCACACTTTACAGAAACGGTTGCTGGAACACACTGTGTCTGCCATTCACCATCTCCGACATTGATGCCGACGGCAGTCCGTTGGCCGGTGCCTCTGTATATGAACTGAGCAGCGCAAGCATTAGCGAAACGACACTAACCCTCAACTTCCTGGAGGCTACCAAGTCCATCAAGGCCGGTACACCATACATAGTCAAATGGGAGACAGCGGACGAAGATGTAGTAAGTCCTGTGTTCCAAGGCGTCAGGATGAGTACGGAGATGCATAGCTATGATAACCAGGTCGGTGGCGAACAGAATGTGTGTTTCATAGGCACATACCGGAATACCGGTTTCGGTGACGCTTACGGCAGTGTCCTCTTGCTTGACGGCGCTGATTTGCCATATTTCCCGGCTATCGGTGCCACTGTCGGAGCATGCCGCGCATACTTTATGATAGGAGATGATGGACATGCAAGCCAATTTACGGACTTCAACCTCACTTTCGGAAACGATCCTACAGGCATATCGTCAGTAAACGCAGAATCCGACACCCACGCTAGCGGATGCTATACCCTCAGCGGCATGAAAGTCAACGGCCAGCCCACAAAGGGCCTGTATATCGTAAACGGTAAAAAAGTGGTCGTCAGGTAATGCTACATTGACTGCTTATATGTCCTGCCGGTGGTGGTGTTGCGAATGATGTAGATGCCATGGGGCAGGGAAGTGGTACCGATGCGTGAGCGCAGGGTTCTCTGTCCCATACGTACACCGTTGGTGTTGTATATCTCAATTACATCATCCGGATTCTCGGTTGTAATGTCGCGTACGGCAGTCGGGGAACCACCCATGAAGTTGAATGATATCGTACCGTCGTTGTTGAGCGTGATGTCCGTGATTGACTTGTGCATCAGTTTCTGGCCGTCGGTATTCACGTTGTACAATGTCGCAGCCGGTGCAATGCGGTCGTCCTCGGTACGCTCCTCGTCTGTCAACTGGTTGTTTCCACTGACCATTCCCCAGTACTGAATGGGGTCGATTGTGACCGGATTTCCGGCGTTGTCCCTGATGAAGTACGAGGTGAAGGGCTGCTCCTTCAGAGGCCATAGGTGTCCGATGAGCTCGCTTGCAAGTTTGTTTACATCGGGATTTGAACCCTTGGTGAAATTATCCTGAATCTCAAAGTGTCCGTTTGCAGGAACTATAGTCATGCGCTGATGGTCGACAATTGTATTTATCTTGTTGTTGTTCCATGCGTTTGCATCTTCGTCGACGTGATAGATTATCAGGCCTCCGCCAAAGAAGTTCTGCATCGTACCATATACCACATTGTTGTTGCTGTTCAGATTCTCCAGCAGGTAATACTCGCTGTGATTGGCATCATTATAGATGATGTATGCGTTACCGCCGTCAGACACATTCGTTAGATTCTGTACGGATGCAGGCTGGTTAAGTTCAACAGGCTGTATCCAGTCCATATAGATTTTCTCGTATGCAGTGTATGGAGTCGGATTGAAACCGGCATTTACATACTCACCGGCATCCATCAGGCTCCAGTAGTCCATGCCCGAACCCTTGTAGTTGGTGTCGTAGAAGTCAGGAAGCCCCAGCATGTGTGACATTTCGTGCACGTACACACCAAAGCCGTTCAGTATCATTGTACTCCCGTTTTCCCATAGTTCCGGCACTATCAGTTGTGTGGCATAGCTTACACCGTCTGATGTGACTTTGCGACCCCAGCAGCACGGGTGCAAATAACCGGGATGTGTCGAGCCTGTTCTTCGTGTGTTATTGCCCTGACCCGGGAAAATGATTATCACTCCGTCCACAATGCCGTCCTGAACACCACGGTCTTTGTCAAACTCCGAGACACGACTCTTAATCTGGTCAGCAGCAGCCAGCAGGGCCGCGTTACGGAGATCTTCACGGGCACTTCCGTATGCGCTCTTTGTCTTTGGCAGGTTTACAGGTTCCAGAATCGTAAAGTGTGGAGTGAACTGTCCCTGACTGACAAGTGTGAAATATTCGCGCACAGAGAAACGGTTCAGCCCCGGGCGTTTTTGGGGGTTGTTGAGAAAATCGCTGCCGTTGAAGAACGAATCATACAACTCTGACAGCGTGCCGCGGAAATAACGGGCATATCCGTTATCGTCAGTTGCCGTCGAGGGGTCCTGGAACTGCTCGTCGCTGAAGTTGGCCAGGATGACGGGAATCTCAGGACTGCCCTTGCTTCCGAGAGGAGCATTCTGCTGCTTCATGTTGGAACGTCGCATGCCAGGTCTTGCCTCATTAGCAGATGTTGTAGGTGCGAAGTCTATCATACATGGCTGACGGTCAACCTGAGGAAACGGATCAGCAAGCAATTCAATACCGTCCTCTGTCTGGGCATTGGTATTTATAACTGCACTCAAGAGTGCAACGATGGCAAATATTTTCTTCATGCTATTCTAAATTTTGGGCGTAAAGTTAAGACATTTGCCAAATAATTACAAAAAAACTTGACGTTTTTGTGTTTTATTCACATAATCTGCGTATATTTGCACCCAAGCAAGGGGGATTAGCTCAGCTGGCTAGAGCGCTTGCATGGCATGCAAGAGGTCATCGGTTCGAGCCCGATATTCTCCACAGAAACAGAAAAAGCAGTCCTCTGCTCAATGTCCAGATGCATCCTGTAGCGCCAGTAATGATGCGAATCCGCAGGAATGTTGATACGCTCGACCGAAGGATCTGCTATACGCAGTTCCTCGTCCATTGCCAGCCAGTCCTGCAACGATATCAGGCACAGCATGCTGGGCGAGAACAGATGACGTGCAATAACCTCCTTGCACAGCCACCCCGGCATCTGCTCAGGAGCACGTCCGTCAATCTGCAGTATCTGGTTAAAGTATTCCTGACTGCGCTCGGCATCCTCCTCCCACCACATACGCAATGTTGGCATGTCGTGTGTGAATATAGTCGCAACGCTGCGGTACGGATTGTTCTCCAGCCGCGCAAAGCGTACGCCTATTTCCTTTGGCATTGACTGTATCTCCAGCGACAGTATCCCCAATGTCTGCATGACAGGCCCTACGCAGGCAGGCACCATACCCAGGTCCTCGGCACAGCACAGCATTCCTGTCGCCTCGACCAGCGCAGGCAGACGCTTCATAGCCTCAGAAGCCCAGAAATCATTATGGCGATGGAAATAGAAATCCTCGTATAGCTTGTCAAACGCCTTGCGGTCGTCCTCCGGCAGCAGGCGGTATACGAATGTGCGGTTCGCACATATACGCGGTATGTAGCAGTTTGTCCCGTCAGGTTGCGGTACGGCAATAAACAGACGGTCCTCGTCCTTGTGAAGCAGAATGCTCTCAATCTCCTCCTCATCATCACTCAGCAGTTGGCGAAGCAGTTCCTCGCTTACGTTAGGCTTCGTGTACATATCAGGACGCCAGGGCAGTCCCATGCGCTCAATGTCACCGATTGTCAGCGGAAGCTGAGGCGAGAAATGCCCCATCAGCCCGCTCTTCTCACCCTGCGGAATCTCCCATATACGGAAGAATCCCAGCACATGATCTATGCGGTAGGCATCGAAATACTGAGCCATCTTGCGGAAGCGGTTTATCCACCAGCTGTAACCGTCCTGAGCCATCCGCTCCCAGTTGTACGTCGGGAAACCCCAGTTCTGGCCGTCCGCGCTGAAATCATCAGGCGGTGCTCCGGCAGAGCCGTTCATGTTGAAATACTGCGGCTCCTTCCATGCCTCCACGCTTGTACGCGAAATACCTATGGGAATATCCCCCTTCAGCAATACACCCTTCTGCCGTGCATATCGCGTCGTGGCGGACAGCTGCTGATCCAGCAGGTATTGCACGTAGCAGTAGAAATAGACCTCCCTCTGGTTGTTCAGGGCATAGTCGTGTACATCCTTCTTTCTATATGCCGACAGTACGTGCCAGTGATTGAAATCGCTCGTCCTCTCCGCATCACGTCGATGGCAGAATACCGCATAGTCCGTTATCCATTCCTGATTGTCGTCCATGAATGCACCGAAGCGCGCGCTCTGCACTGTGGCAGCACCCTCCTGTGCGTACAGACGACGCAAGTATTTCATCTTCAGGTTGAACGTAGCCTCGTAGTCCATCTGCGGCAGCGCATTGATACGCGCACGCTCGGCCTCGTATTCGTTCATGAATCCCTCGTCGGCAATATCAGGCAACTGGCTCAAATCCACATATATAGGGTGCAGGGCATATATGCTTATGGCATTGTAGGGATAGCAGTCCCTCCACGTCACCGTCTGCGTAGTGTCGTTTATAGGCAGTACCTGGATGATACGCATACCCGTATGCTGAGCCCAGTCAACCATCAGGCGCAAGTCACCGAAATCACCGCAACCCTGGCTGTGACGGCTACGCATCGAGAAAACAGGCAGCACTACGCCAGCAACTTTCCAATGCTCGTCCTTGAGCCTCAGCTGCTTGTCCCAGATGACCTGGACGCTGCCCGGTACGGCATCCGGTGACACACGGTTCTCACCCTCTTCCCATTCAAGGAAGTCCCCCGTCTTCTCGTCCATCACCACATACTTGTACTCGAAGGGCAGCTGCAGTCCTGCTGCACTCAGCGTCAGGCACCATTCATGAGTGCTTCCACGCTGCATCACCAGCGCTCGCTCCGGCACCCACTGTCCCAGCTGCGGCAGCGAACCCAGCAATGCCAGACATTGTCCCTGCATCAGCTGTGGAGCCTGCACCCTGAACATCAGCGCATGGTCAAAATAGGTTACGTTTGGCTGTCCGTCCAGAGCCAGGTGCATGCAATGACAGTATGCCGAGCTGTACAGATGGCTCAGCTGCGGTATGTCCTTCCAATAGTCATTCAGGATAAACGTACGGCGCACGTCATACGGGAAAGTACGCGGTACACCGTTCCATTCACGGCGGATAACAGTATCACCCTCGCAGATTATATAGCGGTATATGAAAGACTGCGCATCGCGTTCTGTTATGGATGCCTCGCCACCCCAGTGTACACCGTCACTGGTATACAGGTTGTGACGACTTGTTTTCTTAACACCGTTGCTGCGTGTTACGGTAACGTCCACACGGACATTCTGTCCCCACGCCGTCCGATAATCAAGTGTGAATAAGAGCTTCATACGTAGAGCCACCTGCGGGACTCGAACCCGCGACCCACGCATTACGAATGCGTTGCTCTACCAACTGAGCCAAGGTGGCATGCTTCAAGCTTTTATGTTGCAAAGTTAATAAAAAATCAGAATATAGAAGCCTTGTATGCAAATAATTTTTATGTCTTCAGCGAATATTTCTGGAATTGAGTGCCTCGGTATACCGTTTTGCATTCTGCAAGTGCTCCTCGTAAGTCCGGGCAAAATTGTGGGTTCCCGAAAAGTCCTCCTTCGCACACATATACACGCATTCTGTCTCTATATGATTCAGCACCGCATCTATTCCTGCCACCGACGCTATGCGTATCGGTCCCGGCGGCAGTCCCTTGTTGCGATAGGTGTTATACGGACTCTCCGTCATCAGGTCGTTGTTGTATATGCGGCGCTTGGCAAAGTCCTTCAGCGCAAACTTTACCGTAGGGTCGGCCTGCAGCGGCATATCCGTCTTCAGACGCCGTATGTACATACCTGCAACCATAGGCTTCTCCCCGTCGTTTGCCGTCTCCTCGTCCACGATGCTTGCCAGCGTTATCACCTCCTCGCGGGACATGCCTATCTCCTTCGCACGGCTGTCACGCCTGCCTTCCCAGAAACGCCCGTTCTCCCTCTGCATCCGCTTCATGAAATCCTCCAGCGTGGTGCTCCACCATATTTCGTAGGTATTAGGTATGAACAAGGCAGGCAATGTCTCCACCGTATAGCCCCACTGGTCGCAGAATTCCGGGTCGGCAAAGCAACGCGCAACCTCGGCACTGTCCATGTTCAGGAACTTGCGCTCCAGCTGTGCCGCCAGGCGGTCCAGCGTACGCACGTTAGGCACCGTGAACCTCACCGGGCTCTGCCTTCCGTTCATCATCTTGCGGTACAGGCTTATCACCCTTTCACCGCACAGCACCTCGTACCGTCCCGGACGCACGCGGTATTTCCTTGCACACATCAGCAACCTCCATCCCGTGTGGCACTGCGTCTTGTCCATTACGCTGTCCACCGTATCATCGTTGTCTATGTAGATTATACGCACCTCGTCCGTAGGATTGGCGTTGCGCAGGACAGGGTAGAGCACACAGCACATTACCGCGCACAGTATTACGGCCGCTGCTATTATATAATGTTTGCGTTTCAGGTTATACGACATAGTCTTCGTTCGTCAATTATATATATCAGGTTCCTCAAAAGAATCTCGGTTTCTTCCTCTGCGCCTCGCTGAACGGCTCTACAGGTTGCGGTTTTACGCTCCCGCTCAATGCCTGCTGCTCCTCACGCAGTCTCCGTATTGCCGTTTCCTGGGTGTCAGCGCTGGTAAACTCATGAGCAATCGGCGCATTCTGGCTCGCATCCTTTACCCATATCACTGGCCCCTCGTACACCGGCGACATCTTCAGCGCCGTATGTACGGCACTCGTCGTCGCACCGCCTATCATTACAGGGATTCTTACACCGGCCTCGTTCAGCTGCCTCAGCGTCTGTATCATATATTCCAGCGACGGTGTTATCAGCCCCGACAGGCCGATGATATCAGGTTTCTGCTCAAGGGCAGCCTTTACGATGTCCTCGGGCGAAACCATAACGCCCAGGTCTATAATCTCGTAGCCGTTGCACGCCATGACGACACCAACAATGTTCTTCCCGATGTCGTGCACATCACCCTTCACCGTAGCAAGCAAT
>OMQX01000115.1 GCA_900313335.1 uncultured Prevotellaceae bacterium | reverse complement strand
ATTATATTTCGAACGGCTTTGGTGCTTTCTTCTTTATTCCAGATGGTGCTAATCATATTGAATCCCAGATAGAATAGCAGGATAAATGCAAGCCAGTGGTCAAATGTCTCGATCCAGTGTGCGAGCAAATCCATACCGAAATAGCCTATGGCAGTCATTCCTCCCTGGAAGATGCCAAAGGCAAGGGTCATGATTATCATGGGCTTCCATATAATACGGCGTGCCGTGACTCCGGCAGCAATGCTTACCGTGAAGCAGTCTATGGCAAGTGCTATTGCAATAAGGAGTACTTCTACCATGATAGTTGGATTAGTTGCCGGGGAGCGATATTACGCGGACTACTGTCTGCTTGTTCCATTTGGGTTTACTCTGTGATTTTGCCTTTTCGGCTTCCTTTTTCTTCTCCTCTGCCCTGGCTTTCTTCCGGGCTGCTTTCTGTGCTTTCTTTTCTGCCTTGGTGAGTTTTACCTTTTTGACAGCTGTCTCCGTTCCTGTGCTTTTCTTGTGGAACATGTCGCCAAAGCGGTTGAAATCTTTCTTGAGCTGTATGCCTATTCCCTGTGTGTTGAGGGCAGACTGTACAAAGTAGCGGTCGTTTGCCTGATTGTATGCCTTGAGAGCTACTGAACCTGACTTGGTGAGTAGATACTGGACGTCCACATCGCTGATGAAATTGCGCTGTGTATAGTATTTCTCGCGGTATCCGAAGTTGCCGGTGAGCAGGAGTCGGTCATTAAACAGGCTGCCTGAGAGCAGACCCTCGATATCCATGTTCTTCCATCCGTCCTCACCGGTCTTGAGGTTTGCGCCGAAATTCCATTTTGATGAGCCCACTGCGCTGGCAATCAATTCGTTTATCTTGCTGGAGATGGTGGTGGATACAAGCGAGTTCATTGCGTTGCCGCCCTGACTGACTGATTTGGCGCTTGCCGAATAGCTGTAGAATCTTCCCAGGCCCAGCAGGTAGATTGCCTGCATGTTGCGTTCCTCCTCGGTGTTGACGATGGAGCGTACCATCTGGCGTTCGTCGTCGGTTGCATTGGGCAGTTCGAAATCAAAACCGATGTTGGGCTGCTGAGGACGTCCTGTAAGGCTCATGATACAGTCTACGCGGGTCTTGGAGAATCCCAGGGATGTCGTGGAGAGGTCATCAAGTGAAACGTTTGGAACCGTATAGACAGCCTTCATATTGAGCGTTGCCTGCATAGGGTCGCCGTTGAAGGTTATGGAACCGTCCTGCTGGAACTTGAAATTGCGGTTGATGACATCCTGTACGTTGATGTTGTATACACCGTCATGAACCTTGTATGTGCCGTACAGGCGGAACCGTCCCTTGTTGTGATAGTTTGCGGCAAGGTGTCCGCTACCTCCCAGGTCAATCATGCTGCCTGTCTTCTGATCCATGAGCAGGCGGAGTCGTGCGGCAGGGGTCATGTTCAGGTTGAAATTAAGGAACATGTCGCCACTGATATCCTGCATGTGCTCTGATGCCTGTGTATTTGTGCCCGAGGTACCATCATCTGAAGGCCGTTTGCGGTAGGTGATGAAATTGGCCTGTGTCAGTGCATCCGGTGTGGTAACATTGTATGTAAACTGTGTGCCGGCCTGTGGCTCAACATCGATATTGACATCCAGACGTCCTGCGCGGCCGTTTATATTTACGTTGCCGCTGGTGTAGACGGTTGCGTAGAACGAGTCTTCTCCAAAATCCTTGGTGTTATATGCCAGCAGGTTGTTGGACTGGATGTCAAATATGTACCTGAGGTTTTTGAAACTGTTGTGATAAAGGTGTCCGTCAATATGTGCCGAGTGGTGGGGGATGTCTATGAACGAGCGCCTGATGTCATAGACCTGGCGTTCTGCTGCCAGTGTGTGGGCGTCTGCTACTCCGTGCGGGTCTATTGCCAATACGTCAAAGGCTATGTGTCCGGGACGCATCTTGACACTGTCGTTCTCCAAGAAGAAATCCGTTCCCAGCATGGGCAGTCCCAGGTGTGCTTTGTTGATGAGCATGTCGCCGTCCAGGTCTATCTTTCGCAGTGGTCCGTATATGCGGCAGAATCCACTTACGCGTCCCTGCATGTCGTCCAGTATGCCTGTGGTAAATTTGTTAAGGAATGCCAGGTTGAAATTCTGTGTATAGACTCTGAGGTCTATGCTGTTTGTGTACTTATTGCCTGTAAGACCTATATATCCGTCTACATGTGTCTTGTGCTTTACGGGTGTGTCGTCCATGTCTGCCTCGATGCTGAGGTGCTGGTATGTGTCGCCCCAGTTCAGGTGCGCATTCATGTGGCCCAGCGGGGCGTTGTTGAATTTCCAGTTACTGACGTCGAGGATTCCGTCTACCCATGGATTCGTGCCCAGGGTCTTCATGCATACTGTTCCCGATGCATCACCGCTGAAATCGACATCGTGGAAATTGATAAGGTTCATTACGTATTCCACGTTTATACGGTGAAGGTTGATGATAAGGCTGTCCTCGGGATTAGGGGATATGCGTCCGTTGACTTCCAACCATCGTTCAGCACCCTGTGATACGCTCAGATTGTTCACTGTAGTTATGCCTGAATGGTAGGTGACAGTTCCCGGTTTTATGTGCCACGTGGTATCGGCAATTACAATATCTGTAGGTGCAATCCATGCATTCAGCCCATTCTTGCCGTTAATGCCACGGGGGAAGGTTGCGCTAACATCTACACTGCCGCGATGGACTGGAGCAGTGGTATTGTTCCAGCTTCCCTGAACGCGTAGACGGTCATTGCCGGCAACAGCTTCTATACTGAGAGGCAGGGTTTCGGATTTCATTGCACGCATTAAAGTAAGGCGTGAGTTTAATAATCCTTCTTCGCTGATTACCAATAGATTGGTATTGTATATCTTCTCTTTGCCTATACGTAGTTCGGGAATGTCTAATTTGATGTTGATGAGGTTCATTGGTCCGTTTATAAATCCGGTTGCATGAGCCTCGTGTGGTATCTGCAGGTCTGTATTCAGCAAGGTTTGAATCAGGGTGGTATCCCTGACTCTAAGGTCAAAGGACATGTTGTCGCTGCAGCTTGCCGCCGGCTTGCTGATAACACTGGGCAAATACCTGTGCAGTATATGGCGCACTGTGTTGGGAAGGGTGGTGAGCCCGAATTGTCCACGTGCATGAAGATTTATATCTGATGACTCAATGTTCAGCGCTCTGCCTTCCTTGTCACGGGTAGTGCTGACATCAAGGTACATCGGACCCAAAACCGTGCTGTCGCGATTGTATGTCTGCATCAGTACGTTGTTCAGTGAGAGGCGTCCGGCAATGTCTATAAGCGAATTTCCCCTGAGATCTATTTCTGCATCTGCGCTGATTCGCCTGTTGGGATATTTGGAAGTGAGGTTCAGATGGGATAATGCCAGGTCATGTATATTAAGCGTTCCCTGCAGGTGGTGCATTGCATTGCTGGTATATTGCAGTTTTGTGCTTAAATTGCCGTTAATATCCTGGAGTTCGGCTTCCAGCTGACTGCGGGTGGGGGAGTAGCTTGCATTTGCATGCACCCCATGGTATTCGTATCCCAGAAGTGTCATCAGGGGAGCATCTACGGTTACATCCAAGTCCGGTTTGCCGCAGGCATCCTTCAGCCGTCCGTTTACCTTGGCTTTCAGTGCAACTTTGCCAACGGGAAATCTCGTTCCGTCGGTTGCCAGAATCCTGTCAAGCTCTAGTCCTTCGGTGCTGATGGTTGCATCGATATTGTTCCTGTCCGTCAGTGTTCCGTCAAGATTTATGCGCCCAATGGCAGACTTCAGATAGATGCGGGCAGTTTGCCGGTTCTTGGATAGGAAAATGTTGCCATCTGCATCTATCTGTCCGGTTCGTGCCATGTAGCCGCTGGCATTTTCTGGCAGGATTTGTGCTATATCAGGTCTGATTTCCAGGCTTTCTATACGTATATCGGCGCTGGGGTCCATGGTGCTTATTCCTCCCACACGGGCATTTGCATGCATTAGCAAACTGCGGTCGGTGGTACTTAGGGCGATGTGTGTAATGTCGGCATTCCCTTGGGAACCATTAGCCTCCAACTGCAGGTCCATTCCTCCAAGTTTATGTATAGACTGTGGTAGCTGTATCAGTGGTTGTATGTCGCGTGTGTCAAGTGCAATATGGCTTTCTGCATGCCACATAATGCTTTGGAACCAGAGTCTCGGGTCTTCACCATTCTTGGGAATGTCTCTCCATCTTGCTTCCAGTAGCGGAATGCTGATACGGGAATTGGGCATCTGCATATCGAAATCCGAGATGTGCATGCCACTTGTACCTGCTTCCAGTTCCGTCTGGAAGCTTTTCAGTGTCAGACCGCTTTGTTCCTTGAAATTGAAGCGGCGGATGTCGAGGTTGATACTATCGGGAGTCAGTTTGTGCAGGTGAGCCGTAAGCGCTATATCGCTTACCCACAGGTGGTTTGGATCCAATATGCCTGTTCCATTGCGAGGAATCCATTTCTTGTTCCACTTTATTGATACATGGCGCAGCAGCAACGAGCCTATGTGAAGGTCCAGGGGCTTTTGGCTGGGTTCTTCGGATCTGAAAGTGTCGATAATGAACTGGAAATTGGGTTTCCCGTCGGGCGTTTTCTGGTAAAGGTCTGCCTGTGCACCGAA
>OMQX01000167.1 GCA_900313335.1 uncultured Prevotellaceae bacterium | reverse complement strand
AACAAAGAACGTGCTGATGCTGGGTTACATGAACAAGGATGCCTACCAGAAGACGGTGGAGACGGGCAGGGTTACATTCTGGAGCCGCACACGCAACACGCTGTGGACGAAGGGTGAGACGAGCGGCAATTTCCTGAACGTAGTGGAGATAAAGAACGACTGTGATCAGGATACCTTGCTGATAAAGGTTCATCCGGACGGTCCTACCTGCCACAAGGGTACGGATACGTGCTGGGGTGAAAAGAATGAGAGCAACCCGCTGCTGTTCCTGACCGAACTGCAGAACTTCATCGAGAAGCGTCACGAGGAGATGCCTGAGGGTTCGTACACGACAAGCTTGTTCAGGGATGGCCTGAACCGCATGGCTCAGAAGGTCGGCGAGGAAGCGCTGGAACTGGTCATCGAGGCTTGCAACGGTACGGACGAGCGTATGATCTACGAGGGGAGCGATATGCTGTATCACCTGATTGTACTGCTGACGAGCAAGGGTATGCGTATCGAGGATATGGCGGCCGAGTTGCGTGAACGTCATAATCCGGGATGGAAGAAACATTGATTTGGAAATTGACTATAGCCTGAATACTATGATAGTAGAATACAAGAACGTAAGATTATGCCACTACAACCGCACGGTACTGAAGGACGTGAATCTGGTGGCTGACAAGGGCGAGATGATATACCTGACGGGACAGGTCGGCAGTGGTAAGAGTACCTTGCTGGGCAGTATGTACGGCGAGGGTGAGTATGCCGAGGGTACGGCAGTGGTGCTGGGCGAGGACCTGGCGCTGGGCAAGAGCAGCCGCCTGCCTGCGTTGCGCCGCAAGTTGGGTATTGTACATCAGGAATTGCGTCTGCTGCCTGACAGGACGATACATGACAACCTGGACTTTGTATTGCGTGCTACGGACTGGAGGAACAAGGCCGAGCGCGAGGCGCGCATTGCCGAGGTGCTGGAATGGGTAGGCCTGGAGGATGTAGGCAACAAGTTTCCTCATCAGCTGTCGGGCGGACAGAAGCAGTGCATCTGTATTGCACGTGCTGTACTGAACCGTCCTGCCCTGATTCTGGCAGACGAGCCTACGGGGCAGCTGGACAGCGAGAACGGCGAGCGTGTAATGGCTCTGCTGGACGAGGTACGCCGTCAGGAGCAGGCGACTGTGATCGTCTCTACTCACAACCTGCAGTGGCCGGACTTCTTCCCGGGAACGGTCTACGTCTGTGAAAACGAAATCATAAGGAAAAATAATTAAACAACATAGTATGCAAGTATTGAAATTTGGCGGAACGAGCGTTGGCACGCCTCAGCGCATGAAGGATGTTTCCGCATTGATTACTGCTGACGGCAAAAGCAAGATTGTCGTGCTGTCGGCGATGAGTGGCACCACGAATACGTTAGTGGAGATATCGGACTACCTGTATAAGAAGAATCCCGATGGAGCAAGTGCGCTGATAAGCAGGCTTGAGCAGAAGTACATGGAGCATGTGGATGAACTGTATGAGACTGAAGAGTGGCGCGAGAAGACGCGTGCTTTCCTGCAGGAGCAGTTCCAGTATCTGCGCAGCTTTACGAAGGCTCATTTCACGTCGTTCGAGGAGAAGGTTATCCTGGCTGAAGGTGAGATAATGTCTACCAACATGGTGACAAACTATCTGCTGGAGCGCGGGGTAAAGACGATCCTGCTGCCTGCCTTGGACATAATCCGCACGGACAAGAACCAGGAACCTGATTTCCAGTATATTACGGAGCGTAGCACAAAGGCCTTGAAGGAGAATCCTGATTATCAGATATATATCACTCAGGGTTTCATCTGCCGCAATGCATACGGTGAGGTGGACAATCTGCTGCGTGGTGGATCGGACTATACAGCGTGCCTGATAGGTGCTGCCCTAAATGCCGAGGAGATACAGATATGGACCGATATCGACGGCATGCACAACAATGACCCGCGTTTTGTGGACCATACCGAGCCTGTACGTCAGCTGCACTTTGCCGAGGCTGCCGAGCTGGCTTATTTCGGTGCAAAGATACTGCATCCGACATGTATACAGCCGGCACGCTTTGCAGGGGTGCCTGTACGTCTGCTGAACACCATGAATCCTTCTGCACCGGGTACTATAATCAACAACGAATACCGCAGGGGAACGATAAAGGCTGTTGCTGCACGCGACGGCAATACGTGCATAAAGATTAACTCGAGCCGCATGCTGCTTGCATATGGTTTCCTGCGCAAGGTGTTTGAGATATTCGAGACATACAAGACAAGCATCGACATGGTATGTACGAGCGAGGTGGGTGTTTCCCTGACGATTGACAACACAAGCCGTCTGTATGATATCGAGAACGAGCTGAAGAAGTATGGCAAGGTTACCGTTGAGCGCGATATGTGCATCATCTGCGTGGTTGGTGACCTGCGTCCCGAGAACCGTGGTTTCGAGACTCTGGCATGTGAGGCTCTCCGCGACATTCCCGTACGTATGATTTCGTACGGTGGCAGCAACCATAACATATCGTTTGTCGTTAAGGCCGAGG
>OMQX01000088.1 GCA_900313335.1 uncultured Prevotellaceae bacterium | reverse complement strand
CGTTCCTGTTAAGTGATACGGTCGGTTTCATCCGCAAACTGCCCCATGATCTGGTGGATTCGTTCAAGTCAACATTGGACGAGGTACGTGAGGCTGATTTGCTGCTGCATGTAGTGGATATCAGCCATCCCGATTTCGAAGACCAGATACAGGTGGTCGAGAAGACCCTTGCAGACCTTGGCTGCGCCGAGAAACCATCTATGATTATATTCAACAAGGTCGATGCATACCGTTGGACCGAAAAGGATGCAGATGACCTGACACCCATGGGTAAGGAAAACATAAGCCTGGACGACCTGATAAGGACATGGATGACAAGATTGTCGGGTCAGTGCCTGTTCATTTCAGCAACCCAGAAGACAAATTACGAGACATTGCGTCAGGTTCTGTACAATAAGGTGAGGGAGCTGCATGTACAGAAATATCCATATAACGATTTCCTTTTTGAGAAGTACGAGGAATAGTAGAGAACAAGGATGTAAATAATAGGATTATATGTTTGAGAAAAAAATAACATTTGACCGCTTTGTGCGTGGCGGCATGATTGTAGCCCTTATTGTTGGTGCCGTATTTCTTATCAGGTCACTCAGCAATGTGCTGTGGCCGTTCTTCGTGGCATGGATAGGAGCATATCTGCTGTATCCCCTGGTATCGTTCCTGGAACGTAGATGTTATATCCGTTGGCGTGTGCTCAGCATCCTGCTTTCATTACTGTTGATATTTGTAGCAATCACGGCATTCGGTTACCTTACAATCCCCCAGATCATAGAGCAGTATCATAAGGTGTCGGATGATTTGCAGGAATTTACGGTCTCCTATTTCAGTAATGCCGAGATACCCGTGCAGCTCCAGGACTTTATTAACCATAACCTTACAAGTGATACGGTTGTCGAATTGCTACAGAGAGACGATGTGATATCGGCAGTCCAGATGATAGCCTCCAAGCTGTGGGATTTCATGAGCGGTACAGGAAAGGTGCTTATGGGCGTTGTCGACGCATGTATGGTCATGTTGTACATGTTCTTCATATTGATGGACTACGAGCGTCTCTCCAACGGCTGGTTCCATCTCGTTCCTGCCGGATACCGTAACGGTGTCAGGAATCTGGTCGGCGATGTCAAGCGCGAAATGAATGCCTACTTCCGCGGTCAGGGCCTGATAGCATTCCTCGTAGGCGTGCTGTTTGCATTAGGCTTTACAATCATTGATTTTCCTATGGCAATAGCGCTCGGCTTGTTGATTGGTGCAATGAACATGGTTCCCTATCTCCAGTTGGCAGGCTTTATTCCTACGGTACTGTTGGCAGCACTCAAAGCAGCAGATACAGGCGAGAGCTTCTGGGTAATACTGGCATGCGCCTTTGCTGTGTTCTGTGTAGTACAGGCCATTCAGGATCTCATCCTGACACCCAAGATACTGGGTCATGTTATGGGCTTGAAACCTGCCGTAATACTGCTTAGCCTCTCGGTATGGGGCAGTTTGCTGGGACTTATAGGCCTGATTATAGCATTGCCGCTCACGACACTGGCCTGCAGCTACTACAAGCGCTTTGTACTCAAGGAACAACAGGCTGCGTCTCCAAAAGAGAATAATATAGAACAATAAAATATATACTATGGCAAACGTAGAATTCAAGTATGCTCCTATGTTCCAGATAGGAGAGGACAAGACCCAGTACCGCCTCCTGACAAAGGAAGGTGTTACAGTAACCGAGTTTGAAGGCAAGGAAATTGTCAAGGTGTCCAAGGAAGCACTCACGCTGCTGGCTCAGCAGTGTTTCCATGATGTCGAGTTCAAACTGCGTCGTGAGCATAACGAGCAGGTTGCCAAGATCCTGCGCGATCCCGAGGCTTCTGAAAACGACAAGTATGTTGCCCTGCAGTTCCTTCGCAATGCCGAAACAGCAGCTAAGGGCATTCTGCCTTTCTGCCAGGACACAGGCACAGCCATAATACATGGCGAGAAAGGACAGCAGGTATGGACAGGCTTCGATGACGAAGAAGCTCTTAGCAAGGGTGTTTACAACACATTCACCGAGGACAATCTGCGTTACAGCCAGAATGCACCGTTGAACATGTACGACGAGGTAAACACCAAGTGCAACCTGCCGGCCCAGATTGACATCGAGGCTACCGAGGGTGCCGAATACCGCTTCGTATGTGTTGCCAAGGGAGGCGGTAGTGCCAACAAGACATATTTCTACCCGATGACAAAGGCCCTTATCCAGAACGAGAACACTCTGTTGCCCTGGCTCGTCGAGGAAATCAAGCACTTTGGAACGGCAGCATGCCCTCCATATCACATCTGTGTGGTTATCGGCGGCACGTCTGCAGAGAAGAACCTGCTTACTGTCAAGTTGGGCTCAATCAAGTACTACGACTCGCTCCCCACTACGGGCGATGAAACAGGACGCGCGTTCCGTGATCTGGATTTGGAGCAGAAGCTGCTCAAGAAAGTATACGAAATCGGACTTGGAGCCCAGTTTGGCGGCAAGTACCTGGCTCATGATATCCGCGTAATCCGTCTGCCGCGTCATGGCGCCTCACTGCCTGTAGGTATGGGCGTCAGTTGCAGTGCAGACCGCAATATCAAGGCAAAGATCAACAAGGACGGTATCTGGATAGAGCAGATGGACGAGAACCCGACAGAGTTGATTCCCGAGGAATTGCGCAACCCGGGTGAAGGCGGCAAGGGTATCGAGATAGACCTGAACATGGGCATGGACGCCGTACGCAGGGAATTGAGCAAGTACCCTGTTTCTACCCGTGTCAATCTCAAGGGAACCATTATTGTAGGCCGTGATATTGCACATGCAAAGATCAAGGCCCGTCTCGACGCAGGACAGGGCATGCCACAGTATCTCAAGGACTACCCGATCCTGTATGCCGGTCCGGCCAAGACTCCGGAAGGATATCCATGCGGTTCCATGGGTCCCACGACAGCAGGACGTATGGATCCTTATGTTGATGAGTTCCAGGCCAACGGCGGTTCGCTCATCATGATAGCCAAGGGCAACCGTGCCCAGTGCGTAACCGATGCATGTAAGAAACATGGAGGCTTCTACCTGGGTACTATCGGCGGCGTGGCAGCAGTCCTCAGCCAGAGCTCTATCAAGTCAATTGAATGTGTCGAGTATCCGGAGCTGGGTATGGAGGCAGTTTGGAAGATAGACGTCGAGGATTTCCCAGCATTCATCCTGGTAGACGACAAGGGCAACGATTTCTTCAAGCAGCTTAAGCCCTGTACAGGTTGTACGATACTATAGATACTATAGTCTATAATTACATTAAAACATAAATATGAAGAAGATTAATTTCTATGTGATGGCATGGGCAGCTATATCCCTGTCATCCTGCAGCAAGCTTGGTAATCTGGGAGCCGTATGAAGAAAAAGGCCGTAGTTACCGTAACCCCTGTCTTGAAATACAATGGCAAGGAAGTTGCAGGTCAGTCTGCCACATTCCAGGGAGAGAAGGTCGAGGACAACAATACCAGCATCAGCTATAAGCTGGGCGGTACTTACACTATGAAGACCACATTTGCCTACGAGAGCGGTATGGAGCAGAGCGACCTGTATGCCCGTTTCGATGCAAAGCTCGGCAAGAAGAAGGTTTCTGTTCCCGAGGTCAAGATAGGCTATGGCGTTGTTACCACCAGCGAACTGCTCGGCCGTTGTATAGGCTCTGCCAGCACGGCCCAGGATGCCTTCCAGCGCGTTATTGAGCAGAAGCACGAGGCAAACATCAAGTTCCTGATAGGTCAGGCCAACCTCCGTACCAGTGAGTTGAGCAGCGTCAGCATTCAGGACCTTGTCAAGATACTCAAGGAGATTAACGACATGCAGGAAGAACGTGCCCTGCAGGGTATCGATGTAAGTGCCTATGCCAGCCCCGATGGAGCATATAATATCAACGAGAAGTTAGCCGAGCGTCGCCAGAACGTATCAGCCGACTATGTCCGTCAGCAGATGAAGAAGGCCAAGGTCAACGGTGACGTTAACGTCCGTTATACTGCCGAGGACTGGGATGGTTTCCAGGAACTTGTCAGCAAGAGCAACCTTCAGGACAAGGACCTCATTCTCCGTGTGCTCAGCATGTATCAGGATCCCGAGGAACGCGAGCAGCAGATCCGCAATATGAGCAGCGTATATACCGAGATAGCCAGCGGTATCATGCCCGAGTTGCGCCGTGCACGCCTTATGGTCAATTACGAGGTTATCGGCCGCAGCGACGACCAGATCCTGGATCAGTACAATGCCGATCCATCCAAGCTCAGTGTAGACGAACTCCTGTACGGTGCTAACGAACTGGTGGAGGACGATGCTACACGCAAGCAGTGGTACCAGACAACAACCCGTCTGTATCCCAATGACTACCGCGCATACAACAATCTGGCAAAGCTTGCCCTGCAGGACGGCGACGAAGCTGCGGCAAAGGCATATCTGGCCAAGGCCAAGGCTGTTGACACAAAGGCTCCTGAGGCAAATGCCAACATGGCATTGATAGCACTCAAGGACGATGATAAGCAGGCAGCACAGACCTATATGTCACAGGCCAGTGGCAGCGATACCTTCAACGATATCATGGGCCAGTTGAATATTGCCAACGGCAACTACAGCGCCGCTGCCGCCAATCTTCAGAATTCCAAGACAAACGCAGCAGCACTTGCCCAGATACTCAACAAGGACTATGCCTCAGCGAACCGCACCCTGGCAAATGTCCAGAAACCGGATGCAACAACCAGTTACCTGAAGGCCATCGTCGGTGCACGCACAGGCGACAGCGGTGTAGTCAAGAGCAATCTGCAGGCTGCTATCAGCCAGGATGCTTCCCTCGGCGAGCGTGCCAGGAAGGATCTGGAGTTCAGCAACTACAGGAGTGTTGTCGAGGCTCTCGTTAAATAACTACAGGTGAACTCTGTAAAATACCACATTCTGATAATGTGTCTGGCTCTTCTGGCCCTGGCATCATGCCAGGGACGGAAGGGCGAGATGCGTATTAGGGGACATTTGGCCAATCTCAATGAAGCCGACCTTTATGTCCTCAGCCCCGACGGTGGTATGGAGGGTATTGACACCATCCATATCCATGAAGGTGAGTTTGACTGGCGTACACAATGTACCCAGGACGAGGCTACCTTCCTGATCGTCTATCCCACGTTTTCCACACTTACGGTTTTTGGAGGCAGTGGCCAGGTAGCCAAACTCGAGGGCGATGCACAGCACCTTGCAGCAGTCAAGGTCAGCGGCGGCCATTCAAACGAACAGTATACAAAGTACCGCATGGAAACCGATTCCGTTTCCGACCAGCGTAAGGACAGCATCCGTATCCAGTATATCCGTCAGAACGAAGGATCGCCTTTGGCACGCTATCTCGAGCATGACTGGCTGAGCCGTCGCAAGCCCGAGTCTCTCCAGAAAGGGCAGAGGGTACCCAAGTTTACACTACGTATGCGTTCCGGACAGAGTGTCGGCAGCCTGGGCCTTCGCGGACGCAATGTGCTCATTGCATTCTGGGCCAATTGGAAAAGTGGCTCCGGAATAGTCAACCATCATATCCGAAAGGCACGCCGTATATGTACCAAACCGCTCGTATGCATATCATACAGCCTGGATGTCGACCAGGGAGCCCTGGATTATGTCGAGCGCATGGACAGCGTTACATGGCACAGCTACTGTGACCAGATGGGATTCCAGAGTCCGCTGGCCTCACAGTTGGGCATACGTACCCTACCATATTATATTTTAGTTGACGAGCAGGGACGAATTGCCGAATCCAGTGCCGAGTGGAAGGACATAGAAACAAACCTCAAGTAGCAATAAGGGCGATTATATGAATTTCCAGTCGTTCATAGCCAGGCGATACCTGTTCAGCCGCAAGACCCACCACGCAATCAACATCATTTCGCTGATTGCCGTACTTGGTGTCGCAGTCACTACTATGGCACTGTTGTGCACCCTCAGTGTATTCAACGGATTCCAGTCGCTCGTTGCAGGTATGTTTACCCATTTCGACCCCGAAATCAAGGTATCTCCTATACATGGCGGAACGATAGACCTGACATCACGCCAGTATCGCTCCCTTCTGTCAAATCCCAAGGTTGCCGTATGTACCCCCGTAATGGAAGGTCAGGCGCTCATTGTCATGCCGGATCGTCAGGTTCCCGTCAGGCTCAAGGGCGTGGATGACAATTTCCTCCGCCAGTCAGGCATACAGGATATTCTCTATGGCGACGGTACGCCCATCCTCAGCTCCGATGTCCTCGAGTACGAGATTATGGGTATCCAGGTTGCCGGACGCCTGGGTCTCGGTGTCAGTTTTGCCGATCCGCTGCAGGTATATGCCCCAAAGCGTGGAGAGCGCGTCAATATGGCCAATCCCCTTTCCAGTTTCAATCACGACGAACTGCAAAGTTCGGGGCTGGTCTTCTGTGTCCATCAGGGCAAGTACGATGCCGAGTATGTGCTCTGCTCCCTGCCTTTCGCCCAGCGTATCTTTGATGCCGAGGGTAAGGCCAGCGCAATAGAGATAAAATTGGCACCGGGAGCCACCCGTGACGATATAGCGGCAATAGTTGGCGACAAGTACAAGGTGCAGGACCGCTATGAGCAGCAGGAAGATGTGTTCCGCATTATGCAGGTCGAGAAATTCATCTCATATACATTCCTCTGCTTCATACTGCTCGTAGCCTGCCTAAATATGGTAGGCAGTCTCAGCATGCTCATGATAGAGAAGAAGCATGATGCGCAGACCCTGCAGTCGCTGGGCGCATCTGCCTCGCAAATCCGCGGTATCTTCATGAACGAAGGCCGCCTGATAATACTGGCAGGTGCTGTTGCAGGAACACTCCTTGGCGTTTTACTATGCTGGATACAGCAGGAATACGGACTGATCAGGATGGGGCAGGCCGAGGGTAGTTTCATAATAGATGCCTATCCCGTTGTCGTAAAGCCGGTGGATGTCCTGATAGTCCTCTCCACCGTACTGTTCGTGGGCTTTGCAAGCGTATGGTATGCCGTCAGGCGTTTCTGACCCTTATCCTACCTGGCTGCCGCCCTTTACCTCGTCCAGTGTTGTTGTGACAGACAGGTCGCCGTTGTAGTTTACGGCAGACAGTATCATTCCACACGATGTCTCGCCCATCATCTGACGCGGAGCCAGATTAGCCACAAACAGAACACGCTTGCCAATCAGACGCTCAGGCTCGTACCACTGTGCAATACCGCTCAGGATAGTACGGTCCTTGCCACTACCGTCATCAAGCGTGAACTTTAACAGTTTCTTGCTCTTCTTGACTTTCTCGCAGGCTTTCACCAGACCTACACGTATGTCCAGTTTCTCAAAATCCTCGAACGGAATATCGGGCTTGACAGGCTCAGCCTTGTAATCTGCCTCGGCATTTGCCTTGACTGTGTCCTCCAGTTTCCTGACCTGTGCCTCGATAGCCTCGTCTTCTACCTTTGTGAACAGCAGTTCGGGCTTTGGCAACTGGTGTCCCTCCTGCATCAGGCTTGTGCTTCCCAGGTCTTCCCACGAGAAACTGTCCATAGCCAGCATAGTGCGCAGCCTCTTGCTCGAGAACGGCAGGAAAGGTTCAAACGCAATAGCCAGGTTCGCAGTCAGCTGCAGCGAAATGTTGATTATAGTCTTTACGCGCTCCGGGTCTGTCTTGATAACCTTCCAAGGCTCGCAGTCAGCAATATATTTGTTTCCGATACGAGCAAGGTTCATAGCCTCCTTCTGTGCATCACGGAAGCGGAAGTTCTCCAACAGGTTCTCCAGCCTCTCCTTTACGTCGCGGAACTCAGCCAGAGTTTCACGGTCATAGTCGTTCAGCTCACCGCAGGCAGGCACACGGCCCTCGTAATATTTCTGGGTCAGCTGCAGAGCACGGTTCACGAAGTTTCCGTACACGGCTACCAGTTCGTTGTTGCAGCGTGCCTGATAGTCAGCCCATGTAAAGTCATTGTCCTTCGTCTCCGGAGCATTGGCAGTCAGCACATAGCGCAACTCGTCCTGACGTCCCGGCATATCCACCAGATACTCGTTCAGCCATACGGCATAGTTCTTGGACGTGCTTATCTTATTGCCCTCGAGGTTCAGGAACTCGTTCGACGGTACGTTGTCAGGCAGGATATATTCTCCGTGAGCCTTAAGCATTGCAGGGAACACGATGCAGTGGAATACGATATTGTCCTTGCCGATGAAATGTACCAAACGCGTCTCGGGATCCTTCCACCACGTCTCCCATGAACCCAGCTCGGGATGTGCGTCACACAGTTCCTTCGTGTTGCTGATGTAGCCTATCGGCGCATCGAACCATACGTACAGTACCTTGCCCTCTGCACCTTCCACAGGTACGGGTATGCCCCAATCCAGATCTCGTGTCACAGCACGCGGACGAAGACCGCCGTCCAGCCAGCTCTTGCACTGTCCGTAGACGTTGCTTCGCCACTCCTTGTGATCCTCCAGGATCCATTTCTCGAGCCACTCCTGATCCTTGTCAAGGGGTAGATACCAATGTTTTGTAGCCTTCTTTACCAGAGGATTCCCCGTCTCGGCATTGTATGGGTTTATCAGTTCCTCGGGGCTCAGCGTAGCGCCACATTTCTCGCACTGATCACCGTATGCCTCGGGAGCATGACAGCGAGGACACTCTCCACGTATATTGCGGTCTGTAAGGAAACGTCCCGTCTGTTCGTCATAGAACTGCTCGGAAACCTGCTCGACAAATTTCCCCTCATCATACAGCTTCCTGAAAAAGTCACTTGCCAGTTTATGGTGCGTAGCACTCGTTGTGCGGCTGTAGACGTCAAACGATATTCCGAAATCCTCGAAGGACTGCTTTATCAGGTTGTGATAGCGGTCCACCACCTCCTGCACGGTAATACCCTCCTTGCGGGCACGGATGGTAACGGGCACGCCATGCTCGTCACTGCCGCCTATGAATATCACGTCACGTCCCTTCAGACGCAGGTAGCGTACATATATGTCCGCAGGAACATACACACCCGCCAAATGCCCTATATGCACCGGGCCGTTGGCATACGGCAAAGCCGATGTAACGGTGGTTCTCTTGAAAGTCTTGCCCATACTTACTTAATATACTTAGCAAAATCCGTAAGACGCATGTCACCCTCCTTGATGAACGTGTCATGCATTGCAAATGCTGCCGACAGCTCGTGATGCGTATGTCCGCCGCGCTTCTCGGCAAATTTCAGGTAGTCCTGCAACAT